>JAFZMA010000205.1 GCA_017551215.1 Bacteroidales bacterium
GCCTCTGCAGTTCGAGGCTCAGGCCGGCATCCGTTTCCATTTGAAATAGTTTCTTTTACCGGTTGCGTTTGAGCTGGCGGGCGAGATTGTTTGCAAAGACAAAATCGTTGAGCGGCTGGCAGTCTGAATCCATTATTTCCCTGTTGGATCCCTCCCAGAGAAGATGCCCCTTATGAATGAAGCCGATATGGTCTCCGATTTCCATTACGGAGTTCATGTCGTGGGTGTTTACAACGGTTGTAATCTTATACTCCTGCGTAATTTCCTGAATAAGGCGGTCTATGACAATGGCTGTCGTAGGGTCCAGGCCGGAGTTAGGCTCGTCGCAGAACAGATACTTGGGATTCATGGCTATGGCCCTGGCCACGCCAACCCTTTTCTGCATACCTCCGGAAAGCTGGGCCGGATAAAGGTTGTTGGAATTCTCCAGATTAACTCTCTTCAGGCAGAAATTGACCCTTTCGAGCTTTTGTTCAAAACTCCAGTCCGTAAAGAAATCCATCGGAAACATCACGTTCTCCTGTACGGTTGCAAAGTCGAACAGCGCGCTGTCCTGGAACAGCATTCCCATCTCCTGGCGGAATTTCTTGCGTTCCTCGTCCTTCATTCTGGTGAAGTTGCGGTCTCCATACAGGATCTCTCCCCTTGTCGGCTCATACAGGCCCACAAGGTTTTTAAGCAGCACGGTTTTGCCGCTTCCGCTGGCTCCTATTATGAGGGAACACTCCCCCGGACTGAACTTGATGTTGATGTCTTCAAGAACCGTCTTGCCTTCGAATTCCTTGTATAGCCCGTTGACCTGTATCATCGCTTAGAGTAGGAGTTTTGTAAGGATAAGGTCAAAGATGAGAATCAGCATGCTGCTGGCCACAATAGCCTGGGTGCTGGATTTGCCCACGCCAAGGGATCCGCCTTTGGCATAATAGCCGTAATAAGCTGCTATGCTTGTTATTATGAAGCAGAAGACAGCCATCTTTATCATGCTGTAGAATATGTACCACTGGTTGAAGGCAAACTGCAAGCCTTCCACATACTGGGCCAGAGTGATAATTCCGGTAATGGCTATGAGCAGCCCTCCACCCAGAACTCCGAGGATGAAACTCATGAGCATTACCAGCGGACTGAAAATGGTGGCGGAGGTAATCTTTGGAAGAATCAGGAAATTGGCGGAATTCACGCCCATAATTTCCATGGCGTCTATCTGTTCCGTTATCCTCATGCTTCCTATTTCAGACGATATGTTGGAGCCCATTTTTCCGGCGAGGATGAGGGCAACCATCGTTGAACAAAATTCAAGCACCAGGCTTTCCCTGGCCATTACGCCCACATAAAACTTTGGTATGAATGGGCTTTCCAGATTGTTGGCGGTCTGAAGGCAGATTACTCCTCCCACAGCAATGGAAATTATGAAAACCAGAAGCAAAGAGCCTATCACCAGTTTCTGGGATTCTTTCCAGAACTGCTTCCAGAAAATGCTCCATTTCTCCGGCTTGCGGAAAACCTTGAGCATCAACTGCCAATATTCGCCAGTTATTTGAAAAGTGTTCTTCATCCTTTAAGGATCAGTTGCTCTGAGGGTGCAATTTACTGAAATTTGGAAAAAATCACTAATTTTGAAAGTTACAACAGATTCAATGAGCTTTTTATACAGTATAGGAATGTTGCTGGCTTTCCCGGGAATCTGGGTGGCCTCTCTCTTCAGCAAGAAAATCCGGATGTTCCTCAACGGAAGGCGGGGACTTGTCCGCAAAATAGAGGAATCCTTCAAGGATGTAAAGGAAGACGTTGTGTGGTTTCACTGTTCTTCCGTGGGCGAATTTGAGCAAGCCCGCCCTCTGATTGAATGGTACAAAGGCAGTCATCCGGAAATCAGGATACTTCTCACTTTCTTTTCTCCGAGCGGCTATGAGCTGAGGAAGAATTATTCTTTGGCAGACTGGGTGTACTATCTGCCAATGGATACCATATCCAACGCCCGGAGAATGATGCGGGCCGTTAAACCCAAGAAGCTGATATTCACCAAGTACGATCTTTGGAACAATTATATCCGCCAGGCACGTAAGGCTGGATGTGAAATATATCTTGTCTCAGCGATATTCAGGCGTTTCCAGCCTTTCTTCAAATGGTGGGGGGGCTTTTTCCGCCGGATGCTCAGATGCATTACCGTAATCTTTGTACAGGATGAGGAATCCAGAAAACTGCTGGAAACCATCGGCATAAAGGACAACGTGATAGTAAGTGGAGACACCCGTTTTGACCGAGTGGACAAGATTGCGTCCGAGAGCAAATTGTTCCCTGTCATAGAGAATTTTGCCAAGGACAGTTTCACCATAGTAGCCGGAAGCACCTGGCTGCCTGATGACGAGCTGATAGCGGAAGTGATGAAGAACTTCTCCAAGGTAAGGCTTGTAGTAGCTCCCCACGAGATACACAAAGAGCGTATAGACAAGGTGCTGCAGGTTTACGAGCCATACGGAACCATCTGTTATTCAGAGGTGGAGGAGGATGCGGACCGCGAGATGGTGAGCGAGAATCCGCAGTCAATAGCAGATGGAAAGAGAGTCCTGGTGATAGACTGCTTAGGCATATTGTCATCCCTTTACCGTTATGCCGATTTCGCCTACATAGGCGGCGGATTCGGAGCCGGAATCCACAATACTCTGGAAGCTGCTGTTTACGGTGTGCCATTGGCTTTTGGCCCAAACTACCGCAAATTCCAGGAGGCCATGGATCTTATAGAATGTAGCGGAGCAACCAGCGTAAGCTCTGCGTCTGAACTCTATCAGGTCATAGACAACTGCGTAAAAGACATAGACCTCCGCGATTTCAGAGGCCGCAGTTGCCGCACTTACGTGGAGAAGAAACTTGGAGCCACAGAGAAGATTGTTGCAGTGCTTGATAAGTAAATAGTCTAATCCTTGAATCCCGATATGAAACTGAAGAAATTTTTATGTACGGTGCCGCCGCTTTTTCTTTTGGCGGCTATCCTTGTTTCGATTATTTCATGCTCCGTTCCGCAGGGAGTTCAGCAACGAGATCCGGTAAGGCCGGACTATCTGTGGGCATACGATGGAAACATACAGCCGGGTGCTGCTTCTATAGATGAGTATCTGCCTCTGCTTGAGGGCAAAAGAGTATGCCTTCTTTCCAACCAGACTGGAATAATGCTGAAGAAGGGCAAGGAGATTCCTATTGAACTTCTGGTCAGCGACGGAAAGGATGCCATGGACAAGATGCCGATGAACCTTTACACTCACGTTCTGGACACCCTGTTGAGCCTGGATGTGAACGTTGTCTGCCTGATGAGTCCTGAACACGGATTCAGGGGAATGGCAGATGCCGGAGAACATGTTTCCAGCAGCACGGACCTGCGTACCGGAATTCCTATCCGTTCTCTTTACGGAGACAAGATGAGCGACTCGGAACTTATGGCGGGCTTTGATGTTATGCTCTTTGACCTTCAGGATGTTGGCGTAAGATTCTACACGTATTACGTGACTATGGTCAAGATGATGGCAAAGTGCGCGGAGTACAATATCCCGTTCATAGTTCTGGACAGGCCGAACCCAGTAGGATGGCTTACGGACGGCCCGCTTCTGGACCGCAAGTTCAAGAGCGGCGTGGGTGGTCTTCCAATCCCGGTCTCACATGGAATGACCATGGGAGAACTTGCCTATATGGCTAACGAAAAAGGATGGCTGAGGTTCAATTCCAAGGAAACCTGGGAGCCGGATCCGAGCCTGAAGTGCGACCTTACCGTCATAAAATGCCGCAACTGGACAAGGGATTCCCATTATCGTCTGCCGGTTAAACCGTCTCCGAACCTTCCAAATATGCTGAGCGTATATCTTTATCCGTCAACCTGTTACTTTGAGGGCACAAGGATTAGCCTGGGGCGCGGCACAAACGTTCCGTTCCAGATTTACGGAGCTCCGGACATGTCTACAACCACATTCCAGGGAAGGAGTCCTTACGGCACAGACACGAGGGTTGCAGCAGAATACAAGTTCACTCCGAGAAGCGTTGCCGGCGCCAAGAACCCTCCACTGCTGGACAAGGAATGTACTGGCGTTTCATTAACAGAACTACCTATTAACCGCATTAATGACGGCAAGGTAAATCTTACATACATCATAGATGCTTACATTGGCTGCGGAAGCCCGGGAGACGGATTTTTTAACCGCGCCTTTGAGCTGGAAATCGGACAGGCCTGGGTAAGAAACACCATCAAGGAAAAAGCATCCAATCAGGGATGCAACGCCGGAAAACTGGCAAAGGAACTCCAGGCGGCCTGGCAGAAAGACGTAAAGGCGTTCAAAAAAGAACGCGCCCCGTATCTACTGTACAAATAGCCGTGGTGCTGTTATCTTGGCTTTTGCCAGAGTTCCAGATCTGAAATCTGACGGCCTTCCACTTTGAAACGGAGGGCCGTTCTTACGTTGTGCGGTCCCATGATTCCGCAGGCGCCGGGGTTCATTACCAGCATTTTGCGGATGGTGCCCATTTCGGCGGGATTATCACCGGCGGTTTCTTGAACGTTTTCCTGCTTGGTGTAATGAGGGTCGTTCATCACCTTGAGTATGTGGGAATGGCCGCAGAAAAACATGTCCGGCTTGAGCTGTTCTATCAGCTGAAAAGCCTTGTAGTCGTACCGTCCGGGATATCCTCCGATATGAATCATCAGACAGTCCAGGTCTTCCAGCCTGAAAGACTGGTAAAGAGGAACTTCCATACGGATGTCCTGGTCGTCGCAGTTGCCGTAGACTCCAATGACGGGTTTGAAAGCCTTCACCTCCTCCAGGGTGTGGACGCTGCCCCAGTCACCGCAGTGAAGGACAACATCCACATCGCTGAGGAAATCTTTAAGCTCCTTTGAAAAAGTGCCGTGAGTGTCTGATATGAGACCGACTCTTTTCATCGCTGAGCCTTACCAGATTCTTGCTCTCTTTTCAGGGGCGAGATAGAGTTTGTCTCCCTCCTTGATTCCGAAGGCCTCGTACCACTCGTCAATCTGAGGAAGGGCTGCGTTAACCCTGAATCTGGCGTTGGAGTGAGGGTCGTTCAGAACCTGGTTGCGGAGATATTCGTCTCTGAAGTTCGATGCCCAGATGAAGCCGAATGAGATGAAGAATCTCTGCTCAGGAGTAAAGCCGTCTTTCTCTCCCAGAGGGTTCTGCTTCAATGCATTCTGGAATGCCTGGTATGCTATGTGCAGACCTCCGTTATCTCCGATGTTTTCTCCAAGAGTGAGCTGTCCGTTGATCTTTACACCAGGGAGAACTTCCTGAGTGGAGAAGAAATCTCTGAGGACCGCGGTTCTCTCGTCGAACTTGGCCTTGTCTTCCGGTGTCCACCAGTTGCGCATATTACCGTCCTTGTCGAACAGGCTGCCCTGATCGTCAAAGCCGTGGCTCATCTCGTGGCCGATTACCACACCAATTGCGCCGTAGTTAGCTGCATCGTCTGCTGCCGGATTGAAGAATGGCGGCTGGAGGATACCTGCAGGGAAGCAGATTTCGTTTGTAGTCGGGTTGTAATATGCGTTGATGGTCTGAGGGGTCATAAGCCACTCTGTCTTGTCAACAGGCTTTCCAACCTTGCGGTCAATCATGTCTGCAATGTAGAACTCGGAAGCGTTGCACATGTTCTCGTAGTAAGAAAGAGAATCGTCTATCTGAAGTTTTGAGAAATCTCTCCAAGTGTCTGGATAACCAATCTTTACGTAGAAAGTAGAGAGTTTATCGTATGCCTGCTGCTTGGTAGAGTCGCTCATCCAGTCGAGCTGCTCGATTCTCTGGTGCAGAGCATCCTTGAGGTTGTTTACAAGGGTGAGCATACGCTGCTTGCTGCTCTCCGGGAAGTATTTTTCCACGTAGAGTTTTCCTACAGGCATTCCAAGAACTCCGTTAACAGCTGCAACGGCTCTCTTCCACCTTGGCTTATCCTCCTGTGCGCCGGAAAGAACCTGGCTGAATTCAAAGTCTACCTTGCGGAAATCATCGCTGAGCATGCTGCTTGCACCATAAATGACGCCGAATTCTGCATAGTCTTTAAGAGACTGCATAGGAGCTTCGTTCAGGATTCTTTCCACTTCCTTGAGCTGCTCCGGCTGACCGACAGAGATGGAGTCGATAGCAGGATATCCCACGCCCTTCAGGACATCGTCCCACATTATGCCAGGGAAATCTTTCTTGAGATTCTCGTAACTCATCTTGTGGAAGTTGTTTGGAATATCGCGGAGCTCTGTCCTGGACTTTGATGCCCTTGCAATCCTGTACTCGATGGAAAGTATGTTCTCCATCTTGGCCTTTGCCTCGTCCTCTGTGTAGCCAACCATTGTAAAGAGCTTGCAGATAAGGTTTTTATAAGCTTCCAGAACTTTCTTTGACGCCTCGTCTGTGTTGAGGTAATAGTCCTTGTTGCCAAGTCCGAGTCCGCCCTGATATGTCTGGACAAGGTTCTGGGATGCGTCTGAAAGGTCTGCGTCGCAGTATATGCTGAACATGGCAATGTCTACGCCCTTCTTTCCCAGAACGGCATTTGCTATCTGGTAATCTTCTCTTGTGGAGATATTGCGCACATATTCAAGGTCTTTCATGATTGGCTTGTAGCCGTCTTCGTTCCTTTTTACGGAATCAATAGCCATACGGTAAAGGCTTCCAATCTTCTGGCCAAGAGTTCCCTTCTCCTGAGGATTGTTTGCGTATTCTTCAAACATTTCCTTGAGTTGAAGCTCGTTGTTGTCTGCAAGAACGTTAAACTGCCCGAAGCTTGAATATTCCGGCTTAAGCGGGTTAGCTTTCATCCATCCGCCACCGGCATACTGGTAGAAGTCTTCTCCAGGAGCTATGGAATCGTTCATGTTTGCTTTGTCAAGTCCTGAGGTTAAACGGCCTCCGGTACATCCGGCAGTCATTGCCGCAAGACAAATTGCTGAAATCATAATGTTAAGTTTCATATTTTTTGTGAATTATAAAATTTCCTGTCAAGTTTGCCGTTGTAGGTGCGTTTGATTTCTTCTGCCTGGCTATACAGAAGAGGCACTTTGTAGATTTCCAGTTTGCCCTTCAGATATTTTGCAAGGGCCTGCTTGTCAAGCCTTGACCCCGGTTCCATCATCACAAGAAGCTTAAGCGCCATTCCCGTTATAGGATGAGGGATTCCGACACATATGCAATCCTTTACTCCGGGGAAAGCCATAGACGCATCCTCCACTTCCGAAGGGGAAACCTTGAATCCGCCCACATTGATGACATCCGATTCCCTTCCCTTGAGATGAAGCCTGCCCATTTCATCGAGCTCACCGATATCTGAAGTGTATATTGTGCTGTCTTTCAGGATAGTTGATGTAAGTTCCGGATCGTTCACATACCCGCTCATGAGTGTTTCTCCCTTGCAGGAGATTTTGCCGTCTGCGGTGATAATGATTTTTGAATGGCTCAGCGGCTTGCCCAGGCATCCGGGTATGCATTCTCCATCGTTGAAATTGTAAGTTGAAACAACTCCAGTTTCTGTGGAGGCGTAGGTGTTGTAAAGCCTGGTCTTAGGGAGGACCTGGCAAAGCCTGAGCATATCCGAGTGGGCCAGGGGAGCCGCTCCGGATTCTATGAAGTCTATCTTGTCTGTATATTTTGCCAGACGTTCTCCGCTGAACATCAGCAGCATACGGATTGTTGCCGGAACAAGGAACGTGGCGGCTTTCTTTGCCGGATAATCCAGCGCTTCAAAGAATTTATCCAGGTCTTTCATCCCCTCCAGAATGTAGAGGGAAGCTCCCTGCACGGTAACGGGAAAAATTTTGGAGAGGCTTCCGATGTGGTTAAGGGGGCCGCTGATTACAAACAGAAGGTCGTGAGAAAAGCCCATGCCTTCTATCAGATTTTCCGCATCGGCGATGATAGTCCTGTGGCTTATCATCACCCCCTTGGATTTGCCTGTTGTGCCCGTGGTGTAGAGAATGTCTGCCGTTCCCTCCGGAACTATGCTTGAAGAAAGAATCCCGGAAATCTCCCTGAACCTGTTATCCGGAATATCCTTTTCCAGCGGAGCGGCCACCGCACCGGCCTGATGTATAGCAAAGTACGTGATCAGAAAATCTATTGTCTGGGAAGATTTGAACGGTACAACCTGACCTTTTTTGAAAGAGGCGGAACGCTCTATGACCTTCTCCGACAGTTCACTCCAGATAATCTTCTCCCCGCCACAGATTGCTGCGGTTTTCTCCGGATAGAGTTCGGCGTTTTTATGCAGATAATCTACAAGCTTCATACAATCTTCCGCTTACCTGTTTTCAAGTTTGCCCTTGACCATAGCCTCCAGAGAGTCCAGAGACTTAAGATTCTTTGGCGTGGCGTCTTTTGCGTCCAGCTTAATGCCGTACTCCTCAGAAAGTTTCAGCAAAATGGTAGCCACTCCAAGAGAATCCAATTCCTTGAAAAGGAAATCGGAATCCAGGTCCACAAGCGGAAGGGCATCTTCCAGAATCTCTCTAATTCTCTCTTTCATAGATTGTTTCTTTTATTCTTTCTCGGCGATGAACATATCCGCCTCAAAGTTGTTTTCATCTTTGCAGTCCAGCCAGCCGGCAAGGATACTGGTTGTCTTTCTGTCCAGCAGAGCCGCCCTCAAAACCTTCTCCATTACAGCATCATCTCTTTCCGGAACTATATAGAAAGACGTTTCTCCATTGTATTTGTTGCGGATTGCAATTTCTCCCGTTGTAATGTTTGGCAGCGTGTACACAAACAGAGCCGGGCTAGGGAAGTAATTTTCCTCAGCGATGGTTTCCAGGTATTTGCGGTCTGTCATCAGGGAAGAAGAACGGTTGAAAAGAATCACAGCCCTTGAGTCTGACTGCCGGAACCTTTCTTTTCCCTCTGCTTTGAGAAGCAGTTCAGAGGCAACAAATCCCAGCCTGCTCATAAGGTCCATCTTGTAAAACTGCGGATAGTTGCCTATCCGGTTTTTGTAAACGGATGTTAGGATATCCTTTCCCTTAACGTCCTGCGGAAGTGCAATGTCCTCTCCGTTTATCCATATACCGGAAGGGGAAATCTTTACCCGGTGCGTTTCTTTGAATGACGGTTCCCATGCCGGAGTATCCGAATTATCTGAATCGCAAGTTGCTAAAATAGCGGCATTTGCGCCACCGAACCCGGAAACCGTCTTTACAAAACAGTTTTTCCCGCCAGAGGAAACAGGATTGGAATTGACCTCGATCGGAGAACTTACTCCAAGTTCCTCAAATCCCTTTGTTCCCAGAACAACGCCATCTTCCAGAGAGTGCATCGTTATGATGGTCTCAAGGATTCCGGCAGCTCCCAGAGTATGTCCGAAATAACCTTTCAGGCTGTTGACCGGAACATCGCTGAGACCGGCTCTTTCCAGGGCAACGCTTTCCATCTGGTCCATAAAGAGAGAGGAGGTTCCGTGGGCGTTGACAAGAGCCAACTGCTGAGGATTATAGCCCTCAATGGCTTGGGATATTGCTAGATACGCACCTTCTCCTTTAGGAGATGGGGCGGTTGTGTTGTGGGAGTCGTTCCTGACGGCACCGGAGGATATGGCCCAGGCTCTGCCGGATGGCTTTTCTGCGCTGAGCACTATTGTTGCGGCCGCCTCTCCCAGATTCATTCCGCAGCGCTCTATGTCAAATGGCCTGCAGGCTTCTTCAGACAAGGTCTTCAGGGCCTGGAATCCGGATGCTATGAATTTTCCCAGCACATCCGCTCCGCAAACCACTGCATATTTGAAGGCACCGCTTTCCAGTAGCCTGGATGCCAGTATGATAGAGCTGAGCCCTGAAATGCAGGCGTTGCACACTACGATAGGGGTGGTCGTGATCCCCAGGCGAGAACAAATCCGCTGGGCGCTGCACCCCGGAAGTATTGTCTCTTCATCAGAATCTTTCCCCAGAAGTTCAATGTTTCCCTTGGTGGTTCCAAGAATAAATACCACGTCTTTTCCAGACACGTCAAACTTTTCTTCAGCCTCATCCAGCGCCTGGCGTGCAGACCTGTAAACCAGAGAATCAAAACGGCTAAGGCCCTCAACCTGCAGACTTTCCCTTTCTTCATCGCTGAACATGGAAGCAAACAGCCTCTCTTCCAGCCCTTGGATGGAGTGGGGGGCCAGCGCACTTTTGCCGGACTTCACAGCCCGGTAATTCTGCCCGGAAGTTATCCCCAGAGGAGAAATTATATTGTCCGCAATCTTGAAAACCATATAGATTGCGAAAATACAAAAAGATTTGCTACGCCAATATCAGCATTTCGTTCTTATCTGGGCAGCGGAGGTTGAATGCCTCTGAAAGGTGGGCGATATTTATGTCGGAAGCTCCGTCCATATCCGCTATGGTTCTGGCAATCTTCAGGATTCTGGTATAGCCTCTGGCGCTGATACCGTGCCTGTCTACAAAGCCTTCCAGCAATTTCTTTCCTTCAAAAGATAGCCGGCAGTACACATTGAGCTTGGATGGAGTAATTGCCGCATTGGTGAAAAAGCTCTCGTTGTTGGCTTTGTATCTTTCCATCTGGACTTGCCTGGCCTTTTTTACCCTCTCGGCGATTACGCTGCTGGGCTCTTCTTCCGTTTTGGTAGAAAACACAAGGTCACCAGCCCTAACAGAGCGCACAATCAGCTGGAGATCAATTCTATCCAGCACGGGCACAGAGATCTTGTTCCTGTATTTCATCATCGCGGAGGAAGAACATTTGCACTTGCTGCCACCCTCGAAAAGGTTTCCGCACGGGCAGGGATTCATGGCGGCAACCAGCATGAAATGCGCCGGATAAAAATGCTTGCCCTTTACCCGGCTGATCTGCACCACGCCGTCCTCAAGTGGCTGACGCAGAACCTCTACACACC
>JAFZMA010000206.1 GCA_017551215.1 Bacteroidales bacterium
CTGTAAAAGATATGATATAGTTGGCAGCTTGGAGAATATCCTGCAGTCTCCCCAAATCCCGTTCAGGCTCTCTCATAAATAAGTATTTTATCTTGGTTGACACTCTCTTGAGCAAATGGCTTTAGACTGCGTCTTTCCACCATGTCAACCCTTCGTCCCAGCAAGGCTTCCAACTCGTTGATCATTTTGGCGTATTGTAATAATCCGATAGGTGCGGAGCTGTCCAGATCTACCAGAATATCAATATCGCTATCAGACTTCTCCTCCATTCTGGAAAAGGAACCAAACAGCCAAGCTCGTTCTATTGGTTCCTTTCGAAAAAAATCCTGAATAGTATGTACCGTCTTGATGCGCTGGCCGTTAATCCGCGCCATTCGGTTTTGGATTTCCTCTTTTTTCCCTTTTCGGCTTGCATATCTGAGAAGGCGGGAGATGTTGACTTGGTATAGTTCAAAAGCCCGCTGGAATTCTTTCTGGATATCGGCTTCTGTGAGGGAGTCATATTCTTTGTCTGAATCATGGTCTACCAGAAGCTTCTCCAGTTCAGGGACGCTGACGCCATTCTCATCAAAAATGGGAGCTTCAGAAACAAGTGGCTTGATCAGAATGAAATCGTGTAGATCTTCTATCATAGGATAGGCATTCCGAATGAGGGCCACATCCAGGAACAATTGTTTTAAAGAGGCCCGTACGGTCTCGCACATTGTTTTAGGAACCTCCACAATGAGATTCTTTCCAGTATCCGTGATGCAATGGTTCATTCCGTCGAAAGTCTCCATGAGAACCGCCGCTACAGTCTTCATCTTTGGAGATATGTGACATTTATATTCCATATCCTTGTCTTTTCTGCAAAGATATGGAATCTGGCAATATTTTCAAAAAATTGCCAAGATTCGTTGGAAAAAGTGTAACGGCGGTGGTTAAAGAAACAAAAAACAGACATCCATTTAGAGGATAGATGTCTGTTTTTTTTGTCTTGCTATCGTTTCTTTCTACGATGATGCAAATATAGATAAAACTTTCAAACCAACAAGCATTTCCCTCATTTTGTAGACTTTACCAGCATTTCGCAGCGGGAGCAGTTGAAGGTGAGGGGGAGGAGGATGTTGCCGTTTCTCAGGTAGAGGGTTGAGCTGGTGTTGCGGTCCTTTTTGCAGAGTCCTAGCTGGTGGCGGATGCAGTAGCGGCATTGCATAAGGGTTGCGCCGTCTGCGGGTTTTTGTTCGTAGGCGGGCTGTATGGCTTTGAGCCCAAGTTCTGTGTAGACTTGTTTTGAAAGCCTGTTAGAGCAGTTTCTTAAGTAGGAGTTTCCGCCTTCTTTGAACGCGGCCTTTGCGAGGTCTTTAAGGCCGGAGAAGCAAGGTTTTTCCGCTGCGTTTGCTTTGGTGGTTGCTTTTGTGTTAGCTTGGGTGGTGGTGGTTTTTCTTTGGCGTTCTTCTTCAAGATGTTGTTCAAGGGCCTTTGCAAGTTCTGCTCTGATGCCGTTGAGGGCGGCGGTTCTGTAGAAGAAGATTTCTTTGCCACCAACGCTTTTAACGTTGAACGAAAAGTGCAGGGCGGTTTTGCCTATCTGCCGCGCTATCAAGTCTTTGGCGGATTCTGGGTTCTTGGCTTCTTCTCCCTGGATATCAAAGGAAAACATCATTTGACTACCCTTGCGGGAACCTTTCGCTTTGCTGTGGAGAACGGGTGTTACAGCGGCGGAAATAGAGTCTTTGAAGAGGGTTAAATCCACATCAACATCTATGATTCTTGGCGGAATGTTTTCCAGCGTTTTTTCAAACTCATAGTCAAAGTTGCGGTAGATGAGGTCTCCCTTTTTTATGCGGGCATCTTTGGTGAACAGTTCAACTGTGTTTCCGTTGCAGCTATTGGCTCTGAAGCCGGTTGTTATTCTGCCCATTGCGGCAAAGCAGAGGCCGTCTGAGTTGTGGATGGTCTTGGCCTTACCGCCCGTGGGGTTGTTCGCATTACCACCTGAGGAACAGTCCGCCTTGTACGAGAAGCGGACAAATGATTTTCCGCCCCCCGAAACATCGGATACAACGCCGATGTATTCTCCGAGCCCTTTAGCGGAATCCTTGCTCTTGAAGTCTCCCCTTCTGCCATCCAGAAAGAACTCCGTGTAGCCGCGGTTGAAGGTTTTATCCTCGTCCGGAACAAACGTGCAACGACTTCTGCCCCAGGACGCTCTGGAAAGAGCGGCGCCGCCTGCGTTCTTCTTTTCCAGACTGGCGTTGAGGGCCAGATTGTATTTCCGGACGATGTTCTTTACATACGATATATTCTTGAGCCGGCCTTCTATCTTGAAGGAAGTTATTCCGGCGTCTATCAGGTCTTCCAGACGGGAAGAAAGGTTGAGGTCTTTGAGGGAAAGCAGCGGAGTATCTTTGACAAGCACATTGCCGTTTTCGTCTACAAGGTCATAGTTGGAACGGCAGGCCTGGGCACATTCTCCGCGATTGGCGCTCCTTCCGGTAAGATATTGAGACAGATAGCATTGTCCGC
>JAFZMA010000207.1 GCA_017551215.1 Bacteroidales bacterium
GCAGCGCCGATGTCTTCTTCAGGAAATCCTCCTCAAGCGCGGCGTCTTTATCCTGACATATTTTGTAAGATTGCACAAGAGCATCCACCACAATGATTCTCGTCTCCTTCATGGCAACCTCCACACCTTCCGGCAGGCCCAACTCCCTTATCAAAGCCTTAAGCGATTCTGCTTGCGACCCATCCAGAGGAACCTTGGACTCCAGTAGAGAAATCTGCAGGTTTTCAAGGTCTTGGAGAGTCATCAGCCTCAGCGATTTTTTCCTGGACCCCTGGCCTTTGTAAACGAAGTTAGAAGTCTTGAACGGAGTGCCGCAGAACGGGCATCCGTTGTACCTCTCCAGAGGGAACGTTCCGTCCGGGATGAAGTGCCCGCAAGGAAGGGTTGTGCCTGCCAATCCCATAACGGTCTCTCTGCCTGAGTTGTCCGACTGTTCTCCCTTGAAAAGCCTCATGAAGTTTGCATAGAAGGTTATGCAGTGGTCCGCAAAGGATTCTCCGGTTGGAGTGTCCCAACCTTTTACAAGCGGCATCCAGTTAAGCTGTATGCCAAGCGCGGTGTCTATGGCTTCCGTTATATCATCCAGAAGAGAGCCGTCTTCCGCACTTTTGATACAGAGAGCCCTAAGCAGCTCTTCTTCCACTACATAGCCCTTCTCTGAAAGGCTTAGAAGAAAAGCCGCCACTTCCTTGGATATTGGCGTTTCTTTGTCCAGATTCTTGCGGCAGGTATCTACATAAACTGCATTATACCTCAGAGCCACAGATAAAAGATCGTTCGTTTTCATATAAAAGAACGGAAATTGCCGGTCTGGAAAATGAAACCCGAGGGCTTCTGCATGGAAGTAAGACCGGCTTGGTCCGTTGTATTGCAAATATAACTAAAATCCCCGTTTAAACATCTGAAGGAGTGGAGTCGTCCTCCGGAGCGGAAGGATTGTCTATGGGCTCCGCTGTTTCAGGGATATCCTCCGGCGGTCCGGTCACCGCTTTAGGTGTCTGGAGCGGACGGACTATATATCGTTGATAATAAGTAAGAAGCAATGTGGTCAGAGGCAGTGCGATTATCATTCCCAGCAGCCCCAGCAGGCTTCCCCAGATAGAGAGGGAAAGAAGTATGATCGCTGAGTTAAGTCCTGTTACCTTGCCCATGATTTTTGGCGTGAGGATAGTGTCCTGGATAGTCTGCACAATGGCAAACACAATGAGCACAGAAAGCATTATCATCCAGAAGCTCTCCCCTGTATCCGCGGCTTTTACAGTGGCCAGCATGGTCAGCGGTATGAAGCTGGCTATCTGGAGGTAAGGCACCATGTTCAGTAGACCGATGAACAGTCCCATAGCCACGGCCATAGGGAAACCGATTATCAGAAAGCCTATGCAGAACAGGATTCCCACGCAAAGAGCCACAAGAGCCTGGCCGCGGAAGTATTTGTTCATACCGTCCTCTATGTCTGTAACCAGTTGCCTTACCGGCTTTCTCCAACGCTCCGGAAGCAGAGTCTGCCATCCGCCGATAAGCCTCTCATAGTCAAGAAGTATGAATAGCAGATACAGCAGGCCCATCGTAACGGAAAAGATGCCGGAAAGAGCCCTGAAGGAACCGGACACCACGCCCCAGATCTTCGGCATGGATTCCTGGAGAACACTCAACAGTCCGTCTATGGTAAAGGCGCTTTTCAGGTGCTCGACATCCAGATGGCCTTTCAAGAAATCCCGGATTGTGGCGGAAAATCCTCCGGAGTCATAATCGTTCTGGAGATAGCCTACCAGCATGTCCTTGACCTTGAGGGCTTCCTCAATCATTGGCGGGAATATCAGCATAAATACGCCGTAAAGCGCGCCTCCCACCAGGGCAAAGGCCACGAGAATAGCCACAATGCGGTATTTGAGCCGGCATTTATGCTGCAGGAAACAAACCAGCGGATGCATCAGGTATGCTATCAGCCATGCCACGCCAAAAGGAAGAAGCACACTGCTCAGCCTTTTCAGAAGAAAGAAAGCCCCTATCACAAGGAGAACTATGATGCATCCCCTTATGAAGAGGTCAAATGTAATCTGTCTGTTCTTGAAATAATCCATATTCCTTGGCTTTATCAGAAACAAATTTACAATTAATCGCATTAGGAAATGGGTTCTTAGATAAAAATTGTTATCTTTGAAAGCAAAGAAAACTCTTAAAAGATTCGGCTATGAAATTCAGGTGGTTCAGAAATTTCCTCAAGGGCTGTTCCCTGACTACAGCTTTGTTTGTATTTACCGCTTGCTACGGCACCCCTCAGGGCTACAAGATGGAAGAGCCTGTAGATGAGGATGAAGTTGTTGCAGAAGCACCGGAACAGGACAGCGCCACAACAGTGGAAGATGCCTTGAAAACTGAAACCGCAAACGCAGAGCCAGAAGAAGGCAAAGGATAATGAATCCCTTCCTGTTCAGGCAATTCCGCAAGCTCGAGACAAATAATCACGAGCTTAACTATCTTTTCTGGGAATGTACTCAGCGATGTAATCTCTCCTGCCGCCATTGCGGAAGCGACTGCTTTGCCTCCGCCAAGGATCTCGACATGCCACTTGAGGATTTTCTCAAGGCTCTTGATACAATCCCCCCAAAAAACCGCCTAATTGTTGTGCTCACGGGAGGTGAACCTCTCTTAAGGCCAGACATTCAGGAAATCGGCATGGAAATTACCCGGAGGGGATATTTATGGAGTATGGTTTCCAACGGCTTCTTCTACACGGAGGAAATGCACAGAAAGCTCATGTCTTCCGGAATGAGAGCCCTGACCATCAGTCTGGACGGTATGGAAGACACCCACAACTGGATGAGAGGCAACCCTAAAAGCCACGAAAACGCTCTCAAGGCAATAGGTATTGCCGCTAAGGAAAAACGCCTGGATTTTGACGTTGTAAGCTGCATAAACAAAAGGAATCTCCCTCAGCTGGAGGAGATGTACAGCACACTCTCCGGCCTGGGGGTAAAACAGTGGAGACTGTTCACCATCATCCCGATTGGCCGTGCCGTTCAGGAGCCAGACCTCCATCTTTCCAATCAGGAGATGGTAAGGCTGATGGATTTCATCGCGGAGAAAAGAAAAGGGCTTTCAAAAAGAAGAGGTGCAGACCGTGCTATGGAGGTGTCTTTCAGCTGCGAGGGTTATCTTGGCAAGTATGAGGAAAAGGTGCGGCCGGTCCGCCATTTCTGCCATGCCGGAATCAATATTGCCTCCGTTCTGATAGACGGAAGAATCTGCGCCTGCCCGAACATAGACCGCGATGTTTTCTCTCAGGGCAGCATCTACAAAGACAACCTCTATGAAGTCTGGGAAAACAAATTCCAGGTTTTCCGCAAACGTAACTGGGCAAAAAAGGGCACCTGTTCAAGATGCCCTCAATTCAAAAACTGCCTGGGTGGAGGAATGCACAACTGGCATGGAGACTGCGCCCAGACATTAAGCTGCCACTACCGCAGAACTATTTCTGTTTAACCCAGATAGCTACACGGAAACCCAGCGTTTTCTTGCCCGGCCTGCCCAGAGCGTCCTTTGCAGTGCCGTGTGTGCTTTCACGGTTATAGACCAGAGCCATGTTTTCATATTCGCTCTCCACTTCAGTAGAGGTAAGATAAGAGCCGCCTCTAATAACACGGGCATCTCCTTTTGATACCTTCGGGTTTACCTGATTACCACTTTGATAATGGTTTTCATACCCATCGTAGCACCATTCAGATACGTTTCCGCTCATATCATATATTCCAAGACGATTTGGCTTGATATTCGCCTTAACCCATGTTCTTGTTCTTGGCTTTAGGCCATGTTCAGCATCCCACTTTTCTGTCTTTTCGAGTTTCTCCTTATAAGTTCCGGTGATTGCAGCATGACCTTCTTCCATTGCTTTGCGAGCCTTCCTGGAATCGCTTCCGTTTTTAAAATAAAACTCTGTGTTGTACCAGCATGTGGCTATCTCGGAGAGCTTGCCAGTACCAGAAAAATGGACATTTTCTGTATTAACCCACTCGCCGCCACGTGCAGCAAATTCCCATTGGGCTTCTGTAGGAAGCTGGAAATTCTGACCTGTCAAAGAATGAAGCATCTTGCAGAATTGCTGAGCCTCGTTCCACGATACATTGGTTACAGGCAAGTCTTTTCCCTTGACAGCACTATGGTTGGCACTCGCTCCCATAATTGCCTCATATTCCTCCTGTGTTACCTCATATTTGCAAATATAGAAATCGGTCACATTGACATAATGTTTAGGACTGGCATGCTTAAGCGTTTCATTTTTAGGGTTTCCCGCTGTACCCATCCAGAAATATCCGCCTGGAACACGCACCATGTTTTTTACAATCTGCTGTGCAAAGACAGCTGGATTGGCCTTTTCCTCTTTTGAGGAAACTTTATTCTGTGCCTGGGTAAAATAAGTGCAGACACAGAGCATGAACAATGCTAAAAGAACTTTTTTCATATTCTTGTTTTTATCTGTTTTAAATCTTAATCTCTCTTGTAAAACACTATTTTTTAGGCTTCAAGGCAATCCTTAAACCAGGTTTCAGGACTTTAATGAAGAAATCCTCGTTAATAACTCCACTGTAACGGCGTTTTACAGGGAACAATGCGGTTTCGCAGGAACCGCCACGGGCTACATAATATGTGTCTTTCTCGTTTCCAAAAGGAATTCCAACCGTAGGATCTTTTACAGCCTTGTTCGGGTACTTGCTGTTAGGGTCGCTCACCCACTCAATGGCGTTTCCAGTCATGTCGTAAATGCCGAGTTCATTAGGATTCTTTGTCTTTACAGGGTGGTATTTACCTTTGGCATTGGACTTTACCCATCCAACTGGTTCAGGTTCGGACGAACCGGAGTATTCAAGACCTTTGGAAAAAGGACCTCCCATAGCGGCATATTCCCATTGTGCCTCTGTAGGAATGTAGAATTCGCGCCCGGTTAAAGCAGAAAGCCTGATGACAAATTGCTGTGCATCCTGATACATCAGTTTATAGACAGGCAGAGCGTTATCCTTTACAGGGCTCGGATTATTGCCGCCCATAACGGCCTTCCAAAGTTCCTGAGTAACTTCCGTCTCGCCTATCAGATAATCAGACAAAGTAACTTTATGAGCCGGACTATTTTCTGAATCAATCGGATCAGGACCCATGGTGAAAGTTCCTCCTGGAACTCCAATCATCTTGAAAGTCACGCCGTTAACACGGAAAACCTCGTCTTTTACGTTTTTTTCCTGTTTTACAACTTTTTCTTTAGGTAAAAGAACAACCATAACAGTCTTGATGTACTGGCCTATCTTTACGTTAATCTTCACACCTTTTTCCTTGTCATTATCCGGCGTCCACGTAAATGTTCCAGTATAGGCTGTTGCTCCTGACAGAGTACCGGTATTGCCACTTGCCAAAGTTACCTTGCCACCGTTCTTGCCTTTTGATGATTTTGCTACTGTTTCAAAATCAATACGCTTAAGAATGTATTTGTCTTTAATACCGTCTTTTAGACGTACTTGCAGCGGCCAGTATTCTCCACCGAGTATCTTTCTTGTCCATCCGTTCTCGTCATTGGAAATCCTGGCGTACGGTCCGGCAACCTGTATGTAAAAGTATGGATTGTCTACATAAGAACCTTTACTGTCAGAATCGCTGGCCTGAATTCCGAAAGCGTTACACCAAATCTTGAAACCAAGAGTTCCGTCTGAAAAACGATAAGACTTGGAAACCTTCTTGGTATAGTTTCCGGAATACTCGTTCTGAGCCTGTGCTGTAACACCAAACAGACAGGCAACAATAATTAGTAATACAAAACGCTTCATTATTATGTGATTTTATTGAAATAACTAAAGGGAACCTTTTATAGTACGAATATACAAAAAATTAAATAGAGAGTCAAGCTCGGCGATGGTGTCTTGCAAGAGCTTGGGGTTCAGGCATATAAAAATATTACCCGCCTTATTTTGGCGGGTAATATTTTGGATGTGCTCATTCCCAGTATGTTACAGAGCACCTTCGCCCTGTATCTCATCGCTGAGAATTACTTTGCCTCAGGAGCTTTTGGGCAGTCCTTGTGCTGACCATCGCACTCCGGCTTTCCCTCTGGGCAAGCCTCTCCGTGATGATGCTTAGGGCCCTTTGGACCGTGGAAGAAGCAAGGAACAGCCTTGGTTGCAGGGAATGCCTTGTCCCAAGCCTTCAGAACAGAGCCGTCTACTGCCTTGATTTCCTTAACCTGCTTTACGCCGATCTCAGGAACTGCAATCTCTGGGCACTTTTCTGGTTTTCCTTCCTTGCACTCAGGTTTTCCTTCTGGGCAAACCTTTGTGGAATCGCACTCTGCTTTCTCGCAGTTCTCGTGCTTGCCAGCGCACTCAGGCTTTTCGCCCTTGCACTCATGCTTTGCCTCAGGGCATTCAGCCTTTGTGGAATCGCACTCTGCACCTTCGCAAGCCGGCTTCTCTGGGCAAGCCTTCTTGAGAACGATAACTACAAACTGTCCGTCTTCGCTCTTAGGACCCTTGCACTCAGGTTTTCCGGTTTCTCCTCAGGGCAGCACTCGTGGTTGTTGGCCTCACACTCCTTTGGATCCATTCCGCAGTCGTGATTCTTCTCAGCCTTGTCGCACTCAGGCTTGTCGCCTTTGCACTCATGCTTTGGTTCTTTGCACTCAGGCTTTCCCTCTGGGCATGCCTTAGCGGAATCACACTCATGCTTTGGCTCCTTGCATTCCGGTTTCTCCGGAACTGCAGTGATGTCCTTGTCTGTTACGAATACGTTCTCGATTTCCTGTCCCTCAATCTGGAAAGCGTCTGCTGTAACGCTCTCTGCAGAAACAGCCTTTGCATACTTTACAACAACGGCTGCAGGCTGTCCGTCTGGACCTGCAACAACGGCGGTAACGCTCTCAGGCTTAGCTGAGCAAGATGAAAGGAGAAGGCCGGCAGCGGCTACTCCAATCACTGAAACGATAATGTTCTTTTTCATAACGCTTGTGTTTATTGTACTTTTCATTTGTAAAGTTAACTTTTTGGAAAAAGAAGCACCAATCCAGACGTTATATGTCCGTCTAAATGGTTAAATTTGCGCACAATCTTAATATTTTTGAAACACAGCGCTATGAGCAAGGGGAAAATACTTCTGACCGGAGCTGCCGGATACATAGGCTCTCACACCTGGGTTGAACTTTCACAGGCCGGATACGATGTGGTTGGAGTGGACAACTTCTACAACTCAGAAAGAGACGTCATTGGAAGAATCGAGAAGATTCTTGGCCATCAGGTTACGTTTGAAGAGGCAGACTGCTCTGACCTGCAGGCTTTTGGAAAGGTGTTCGAAAAGCATCCGGACATTGTGGGAGCGGTGCATTTCGCAGCCTGCAAGGCTGTTGGAGAGAGCATAGACAAACCTCTGATGTACTACCGCAACAACATTGTCTCCCTGCTTAACCTGATAACCCTGATGACAGAGAAAGGCAAGGCTGCAAACATTGTATTCTCCTCATCCTGCACGGTTTACGGGCAGCCAGACAAGGAGCATCTGCCCATCGCTGAGGATGCCCCTCTGAAAAGAAGCCTTTCCCCTTACGGAAAGAGCAAGCAGATGGCTGAGGAGATACTCAGCGACAGTGTAATAGCTTTCCCTCACCTCCAGGTTTGCGCTCTGCGATATTTCAATCCTATTGGTGCGCATCCTTCCGCACTGATCGGTGAGCTGCCAAGAGGAGTCCCTCAGAATCTGGTACCTTTTGTCACTCAGACCGCTGCCGGAATTCGCCATCATCTGAACGTTTTCGGAGACGATTACAACACTCCGGACGGAAGCTGCATAAGGGATTACATCTATGTGGTGGATCTTGCAAAAGCCCACGTAAAGGCTATTGACAAGCTGACAGGAAACATGGCTTCATGCGCAGAAAAGGCTGATGTTGTGGAACCTACATACGTTGAGGCTGCAAAGACCGGCCGCTGGTTCGTGTACAATCTCGGAACCGGAAAGGGCCTTAGCGTTCTGGAACTCGTGAACGGTTTCATGAAGGCAACGGGCGTAAACCTTCCTTACGAGATTGCTCCAAGACGTCAGGGAGACATAGAGCAGGTTTGGGCAGACCCTCGCAAGGCGGAAAGAGAACTCGGCTGGAAGGCAGACACCCCTATAGAGGACGTCCTCCGTTCCGCCTGGAACTGGCAAAAAACATTAGAATAGCACTTACTTCCCCAA
>JAFZMA010000208.1 GCA_017551215.1 Bacteroidales bacterium
ACTGTCATTGTCGCTGAGGAAACACCGCTCTTGCGGCTCATCCATTTGCGTATAGGGTTCACAATAACAAAGCCGCTGTCGCAGAAGACAGGAATAGACACTATCCAGCCTATCAGCATGATAGCAAGCTGCGGATGCCTCTTCCCAAGCAGTCTAAGCACGCTTTCAGCCAGAGTGAGGGCGGCACCGCTACGCTCCAAAATGAGGCCAATCAGAGTACCCAGAATAATCACAAGCCCGATGCTTGCAAAAATCGTTGAAAAGCCTTTGCCAATGACATCTGCAATGCTCCTGAGCGGAATGCCCATGACAAGAGCAAGCAGTAGCGCGCTGCCCAGGATAGAGAGGAAAGGATGAATCTTTAGCTTAGAGATTGAGATAATCATCAAAGCAATCACCGCCACAAATATCAGAAGCGGAACTATCCAGCCGGAAGTCATCATATTGTTCTGTTTTTATTGTCTAAAAGCAATCGTCTTCACTTGCCATAATCCTCAGAAGAATGCGTAGATACCTCTGGGTATCCTTCTGGTAAATATCCCTGAGGCTTTTAGGAAGGAGTTCACTCACTTCCCGTCTCTTATCCATAAAGCCGTTAAAGGCCTTCTCAAAGAACGAAATATCCGTTTTGTCTTCCTCCATCTTTGCCCCGAAAAATAACGGAACAGCAGACAAGTCCTCCTCGCTCAGACAATAAACGGCTCCCGGATCCTCCATGGAAATTGCGTACAGAACGCTTAGGGATGAGTCTCTCACCCTATCCGCATAAGTCAGCATCCCGCCAACTTCCAGCGGAAGCATGGAATAGCCTATTCCTCCGTTTATGTTGCACTTGTGCTGATAGAAGAGGTTGCTGGCACTTCCCCTGAACTGGATCCAGGCATCGGCTTCCGCTTCAAGCGCAGCTTTCAGCTTAGAGCCTTTGAACCTGGAGGAAAGCAGATGCTGCTTCAGAATTCCAAGGAACTGGCTCATGTCGTTGTCTGCAGATTCATACTGGTTCATATCAATCTGCGCCCCGTCTGTCATGGCATGGTAAACCGGTTCCAGGAAACTGTCTACCAACCTCTTGTATGCCTTAAAGCTTGACGGATAAGTTACCGGAACCTTCCTGTCGATTTCTTTCATATAATTGTCCAGGAAGGCTTTCCCTACAGACGCAATGTCCTTGCACGGGAAAGAATCTATATCCGAATCGTTCATCCAGACAAGGTACTGAATGAAAGCCGCTCCCATGCGTTCCTTCTGATGGTTTACCCAGCAAGTATCCAGATACTCAGACTCAAAGCCCAGTTGCTCCCCCTTGTTGTACAGGGCGGACGCATGTTTATAAAGGGCGGTTTGCGCATCGTTGTCAAAAGTCAGCTTTGGCAGAGGCATTCTCTTGGTAGTCTGCGCTATACAGACTGCCGCACAAAACATCACTAGGGCTAATACCAGTATCTTTTTCATATAGTCAGGAATATCAATTCAGATAGTATTCAGTTTCAAATTTACAAAAAGATAAATCATTCCTCAAGCGCCCTTCCGCAAACCCCGTAATCAAAGGAATAACCAAGGAAATCCTCCAGAGCCTCCCTGAAAGAAGGACAGAGAGAAGAAACCCTACCCTTTCCTGCCACAAATGGATCTATGCAGCGCTTCTTTGCGGAAATGACCCTCACCGGATAACTATCGCCACCAGAACCTCCACTAGCACCAGCACCTCCTGCACCATCAGCATCAGCATCAGCACCAATATCAGCAGCTCCATCACAAGCTGGTGCACAATTACCCTCAATATCCATACATACTATGGCATTCATACGGCAGAACCGCTCCCAGTCAGCCTTTCCTTGAGCATCTGAGGTTAAGGCCGCAATCACTTGTTTCTCCGTGGTATAGAGGAGACTCTCCTCAAACGCTCCCCTCTGAATTGCAGCCCTTACAATCTCGCTGAGCATCTGCATGGCATAGCGGTCCTCATCGCAGACATAAACCTTTCCGCACTCCAGCGCCTTATGTGCAAACTCCTCCGCGATGTCTCTATCTCTGAAGCAAAGCTCCTCCACACCCTCCTCATTTTCAGCCACAACCAGATTTCTGTAGAACCGCGCCACATCCTCCAGAGTCCCGAACCTGTAATTCAGGATATTGCCCATTGTGTACTCCAGGCGGTCTGCAGAAAGTCTTGGGGTATCGTTGTCAGCCACAGGATAAATGTGATAGTCAGCAACCAGGTCAATCGGCAGACCCAGCAGGGCCAGCACCTCACAAATCTGGGCGGACGAGGCAATGATGCCGGCAGTCTTCTCCTCGGTAGATTCCTGGACAAGATAATCGCCTTTCATAAAGTCGATTACATGGGCAAATGCCGGAGAGGCTACATCGTGAAGAAGCCCGGCAATGGCCTGCCCTGGATCATGGGTGAAATTCCACACTATCGCACCCACTCCCATGCTGTGCGTAAAGCGGGAATAAGGCTCAAGTCCCCTGAACAGCGGAAAAGACGTGTACTCGCAACCGCAGTTCATCCCTATCCCCTTGAGTCTCTGCATCTGGGGAGAATCCGCAATTTCATACAGAAACGCCGGAATCTCTTCCGAATATATGTCCAGTAACTTCTCTATCATCTCCACAAATATACTAAGGATTTCCAAGTAGCGGAATTAATGAGTATCTTGCGGTGTTAAAATGATTCAGACATGAAAAAAGTACTTATTGCTATTCTGCTTCTGATGCTGCCGCGTGCAGCTTTCTGCCAGCTAACTGAAGAGGGCAACCGCATTCTCAAAAAGCATCTGAACGAGCTTCTGGACGACAGCCAGGACGACAGGAAGATAGACCTGTACACCACCTTCGATATTGACGGAGATGATGTAAACGAGATTGTACTTGCAAGTTACGACCTTAAGCGCACCACAGTTTATTCAGTTGAGAAAGACAAGGACCATCTGGAGCCAATGCCTCTTACAGACGAGATTGTTGCAAAACTCAGAGACAGAAGCAATATGTACTATAGCCCTATATTCTATTTGCTTTCATCCTTGGGTGTTGACAATGACGATCATCTGAAAATCCTTGCCCCTATGTTCATTTATGATGCAAACCTTGCAAAGAACCGCTTTACGTTCGATATTGGCAAGGATGATCCGATAGGCAAAAGAGACGATCTCCTTCCACTGTATAACAAAATGGTTTTCAAGCCGCACGTGGGAGATGTCAGGTATGTTGGCGTCTTGAACTGTGAAAAGGACTATTACGATTATTCCCTGTTGTGGAAGATGAAGGATCCAGAGTTCATAAAGAAAGAATTCCGCGGCTATCGGGGAGAGGAAGTGTCCCCTATCCTATTCAAGGAAGGATTCGACAAGACCATCAACCTTCTCAATTTCTCAAGATGGAAGAAAGGAGAGCCAATCAAGACAGTCAGCAAAGACATCAGGAATATCATCCTAAATTATTATCGCGGAGAAAAGATAGAGGGAATCCGCTACGTGGCAGATTGCCCTGAAAATGAAAGGAGTTGGTACAGGGTATTGTTTGCAAGAAAAGGAAGTACAGGCCATTACGCCCTTGTCTGCATTGCAGAGGGAGAGGTGGCTTCCGTCTGGGATGAGTTCGACAATCTGGATGACTTCGGCGCAGGGCCAAACGACCTTTGGTACGGTGGAAGCGAGGATGATTTCTTCGGATGGAAGCAAACGGAGTTCATGGCTATGTGGGGTTCTCCAAAAGGCCTGGAGATTGTGGTCAGGTGGCCATCCCTGGAGGGTTTCCACTACAGCATCATCCGCGAGATAGGCACCAAGATGATGGTCGCCTACGAAGACTACCAGTACTTCGGCGCATACTAATCTCTAAAGCACAAGCACAGACTGGGTTGCATGAACCCTCGCTTCGCTCGTCCCGACCTGCCTAAAAGGCAGGCCACCCATTCATGGGGCCATGGGCGGCCACAGGTTCATTGCAACTCAGTCTGTGCTTGTACTAAAACTAGATAGGCTATGGTGCCTTGCAAACAACTGAAAATATGATGATTGTAAATATTACCGCAATATATACGGCGGTAATATTTGCATATTGCTGACAATCAATAAATTACAGCGCACCATCGCCGTTCTTCACAACAGCAACGTAGATAAGCAGTACGACGTTCATCAGAAGTGCATAGATGATGGCCGGGATAGCCAATGCTGAATTGTTGAAAATGAACGGGCTGGACGCAATGGCGATGGCCTGCGCCGCATTCTGCATCCCAACCTCTATGACTATGGTCTTGCGCTCCCTCGCCTTGAGCCGGATTGCCCTTGAAAGCAATGCGGAAACCCCTATAGACAGAATCAGCATTGCAAGCACCACGGCCCCAAGCAAAGCAATATTCTCAGCGATGGTCTTATGATGCTGCACAAAGAACACCCCAGCCAGCAGCATCAGTGCCGGGAAAGCAATCTTGGAAATGACCTTGTCTGTCTTTCCGGCTGCCTTGGGCCAGAAAACCTTCATCATGAATCCCAGAAGGATTGGCACAAACATCAGCACTATATTCTGTATCAGCAGATTGCCAACGGGAAGCCTAATCTCTCCGGATGTTGTCATGCTCCCCGATGCAAAGGCCTCAAACCCGCTGCACTGGTCAAGCGCCAATTGGAGCACAAGCGGAATGGTGAACATGGTGATTATGCTGCTGAGAGCCGTAAGCGTGATAGACAGTGCAACGTTGCCGCCGGCAATCTTGGAGAAAACGTTGGAGGAACTCCCGCCCGGGCAGCAGGCAATCAATATCACCCCTATGTAAAAAAGAGCCGGCAGGTCAAAGACTTCCGCAATGGCAAAAGCCAGAGCCGGAAGAATCAAAAGCTGGCCGGCAAGTCCCAGAATCAGGGCGGCCGGCTTCTTTGCAATCGATTTAAAATCGCTGAGATTCAGGCTTAAGCCAAGCCCGAACATCAAGACTATAAGTATGGGAATTACTATGAATATCGAATTCATTACTCTGTATTCTCCGGAATTCTGCCCGTCAATTCATAGAAAGGCTTGAACACCTTGCCCTCGCACAGGATATTCCACTCAGAAGTTTTCTCGAATTCCTTGACCTTGGCAAAGAACGGACGGGTCTTCTCCTCTGGATAAACCCCGTCAAAATCCGTCACAGGATGATATGAAACGCTCATGGAATCCTCTGTCCCCCAGACGAATTCGTTGAGTTCAAAGAAATCTGGACCAGTGCACTCGCTGTTCACTATCTCATAGTATCCGGAGTAGAAAGCTCCTGTACCAGCAGAACCGGAAAGCATTATGATGTTGCCTATCTGGGAGAAGTGAAGCTTGTAGTTCTCCGATGCCACAAACTGCAGAGAATCAGCGCCGCAGCAGAAAAGCCATCCGCAATCTGCCAGGCTGTCCCTTATGTACAGTTCATCTATTCCGTCTGAATCAATGTCATAAAAAACATATGAAGCCATATCAAGGTCATAGACATCCTGAGACGCCTCATCGTTGCAGAGCTGTTCCACTTTGGCAATGTTATCCTTGAAGAACTTCTGGGCATCAATTTTCTTGACCTGAGGCTCGGGAGCTTGAGTGTTCTTGCACGCAATTAATGCAAAGGCAACTGCCATTGCAAAGACAAAAAACCTTTTCATATCTGTAATCTGTTGTTATTCAACTGTACATTCCAATATGGTGTGGCCGTAGCCGCCAATATCCGTGTGAAGGGCTGCAATCCTGTAACCAGCCTTCTCCAGAATCCGTGTAAGATCCTCGCTATGGTACATTTTGGAATTTCCGTTTGCAATGACCGTAAAGTATAAACTGGTCATAGTCAGGCAATAGCTTGCCGTCTCGTACTTCTGCTTGTCCCACAGGTTCTCCATAATCAGCAGCCTGCCACCCTTGCTCAGCGATTTCTTTGCGTTGGACACAATGCGGAAAATCTCATCCTCCGAGAAGCAATCCAGGAACTGGCTCATCCATACAACGTCATACCCTTGCGGATAGTCATCGTCCTTGAGCACGTTCCTCTGGAAAGTGGATATCCTTTCCGCCCCCCTCTTACCCTTGATATTCTCCCGGAGCATATCCAGCTGGCCAGGAAGATCCATGACCGTAATGTTCACTTTATCATTGAATCCCACGCATTTAAGGGAAAAACGCCCCGTATTGCCACCAACATCCAGAAGCCTGTTAACCGGCTTGGAAAAGACAATCTTCAGCGCCTCGTCGAACGAATGGTCCGAATAGAAATGGTCAAATGC
>JAFZMA010000209.1 GCA_017551215.1 Bacteroidales bacterium
AAAGATATAAAAATGGGCCCAATAGTTAAAAAATTTTGTTATCTTTGCATAAACTATTTTACGGATGAAATAGCCTGTCAGGATTTTATACATAAGCTCAGAGATAACTCCCTATGTTCCAGAGAGTCCCACAGCCATAGCCGGAAGGTTCATGCCACAGGCCTCCCAGGAGAACGGAATGGAGATACGCTCGTTCATGCCTAAATACGGCTGCATCAACGAACGCCGCAATCAGCTCCACGAGGTAATCAGGCTCTCCGGAATGAACATAGTTGTCAGCGATGTGGACAGGCCTCTCGTAATCAAGGTGGCATCTATCCCACAGGCCCGCCTGCAGGTCTATTTCATAGAAAACGAGGATTATTTCAAGAGAAAATTCATCTTCCGCGATGAAAAAGACGCCTTCTTTGCAGACAACGATGAACGCGCCATTCTCTTTGCCCGCGGCGTGCTGGAAACCGTGAAAAAGCTCAGGTGGCAGCCAACCATAGTGCATTGCAACGGATGGCTGGCCAACCTCATCCCTATGTACCTCAAAAAAGCCTACAAGGCTGATCCTATATTCACAGACTGCAAGGTAATCGTCTCCCTCTACGACGAAGTCAACAAGGAACGCTTCTCAAGCGGGTTTGCAAAGAAAGTTCTCACGGGCAACCTGAAGCCCGCGGACGCAGAGCTTCTGAACACTCCTACTGGCATAAATCTTGCTAAACTTGCCGTCAAGTATGCAGATGGCGTAATTGTCGCCAGCCGCAATGTAGCCAAGGAAGTCCTGGATTTTGCGTCTAAGGAAAAAGTTCCGACTCTTTCCTTTGCGGAAATCACGGAAGGCAACACGGCCGCATACACAAACAGATACATTAAGTTTTACGGAAAATTTTTGAAAGAGTAATGCATTCAAGATTTCGTGCAGTTGCCTTATCCATTACAATATCTCTGGCCGCAATGGCCACGTCATGCATAGACGTAGACAAGACACTCGGTGTCAACAACATACCTGACGATCAAGCGCTTAAACTCCAGACTGCTACACTGCGTCTGCCTTTGCAGACCAAGATGCTGGACAGCCTTCAGAGCCTGAATACAAGCGCTGCAATTGTGGGAGCTATCCGCACGCCTGAGTTCGGTCTTACAACCCACAGTTTCGCCACCAACTTCTACCATTATTCCACAAAGAGCGTCAACCTGGGTAAAGACCGCAAGATCAAGCACGTCTATCTAACTTTCATGACATCTTCCACAACCACTATGGATGAAAGCCAGGTAGGACTTCCGCAAAACATCCATGTCTATCAGATGAACAGAGTTGTAGACACCACATACAAATACAACTGCGACCTCAAAGATTCAGACTACATACATACTCCGATAGATACTAACGGAACAATATTCACAGCAGGAGACACTTTGAGAATCTGGCTCCGTAACAGTTTCGGACAAAAGATTCTGAGTGCTACCCAGAAAGAACTGGATTCCGCCAGTCTGTTCATGGACCGTTTCAAAGCCCTGCTTTTCACATGCGATGCTCCTGAAGACGGAACAAACGGCGGAAGAATCAATGTTTTCAGCACCACAGGCGCATACATCTATCTGACTTTCAACTTCCAGCCTACCTGGAAAGAAGGCCTTGCCCGCAAAGACACCACCATAGTGCTTCCTATTGCAGACAACACATACACAATCAACTTCTCCACATACGAGACCAAGCCTCTGGAAAGTTCTGTTCCGCAGGAATATCTTTACGTTGAGGGCATTGGCGGAATCAAAGCATACGTGAATCCTCTGGATATGAAGGACACCATAGACAAATGGATTTCCAAGAACGGATATGACCCGAAGAAGCTTGTTATATGCAAGGCTACCTACAAGCTTCCGTTCGTTACGGACAATTCCACGGTGGATTTCATTAACAGATATTTTCCGGCAACCCTTTATCCTCATTGCAAGGAAAAGGATACCAGCTCCTATTACTACTACGCCCCTCTGGAGGATGTCTATTCCATCGGCAACGATGCAGGAACCGTGAACAGGTCTCTAAGCTGCTACATGGGAGACATTTCCAGCACCATTCAAAAGCTTTGCAACAACGACAGGGCAGACATTGCGGCCAACTGGAAGAAATATGCCATGTGGTTTACTCCGGTACTGGAAAACTCCACAAGCAGCTACTATTCTTCCACCACAACCACAACCTACGCCATCGAACGTTCATCCTACTCCATCGGTAAGCTAAACGGTCCGCTGCACGCCAACTATCCAACCATAGAGCTTGTATTCGCCCTCCTGAACGACGAATAACCTCCGTTCCCTAAACACCGCAAGCCCTACTTGCCTCACAACGCCTGCACAAGCTCTGCAAGGTGAAGTATTGGCCTCGTGCGACCGCAAGATAAATTGTCGCTCCATCTACGGCTGCAAGACAAACTGCCAGCTCTGACCTGCAAGGCAAACCGCTGATCTTCAGCTAATTGCTGATATTAACCTACCTGTTTTTCAGTAGGTTCATATCAACAACACGCTGACAATAAGGATATTACCTTGCAGAAGTATTTCTATGTTCATATTGCGAGGCTGCAAGCCCTTGGAGAATGCTAGACAGCCGTATGCTTGCATGTCCTTCACAGCCACTACTGCCGTTCAGAGAAGCCTGGCAGATGTCAAGATGCCTTCCGCTTCGCTTCATCTGCAAGCCTCTCTGCACTGAACATCAAAGAGATGTGCTTAGACCGTTCTGTTCTCCTCAGCAGACAGCAGATGCTGCTGAAAGGCGTGCCCACCCCCGGGCACGGGAAGGGGGAGGGACCGGAGCGAGCAAAGCGAGCGGAGTCCTCTCAGCGGCAGTCTGCCCGTCGCTGAGGAGCGGAGAGCATGGGAATGCTCCGCGCTGAGAAGCGGAAGACAATTTTCGGCGCTGAGGAGCGGAGGGCTGCGCAATGCTAATCGCGGAAGAGCAAAAAAAGGGATGCACGTGGCATCCCTTTTCGTGTTTGCTTAAGACTGCGTTCTTCTTAGAAGAGGAGTCTCAGACCGAACATCATTCCCCAGGTAGAGCTTGTAGAAACAGTCTTCTTCCAGGAGTTTGCGCTGTAGAAGTTCTCTATTACGCTCATTGGATCGTTAGCAGTTGCGCTGGCATTGAGCCTGAACTTAGGCACGCCACCGGTGTTGTTAACGAAGGTCAGAGGACGGAGATTGTCGTAGCTCTGGTTGGTCATGCTCTTGTATGCACCCCACTTCTTGTTCAGAAGGTTACCAACGTTCACGATATCCAGGCTGGCCTGGAGGGTGAATCTGCGGTTAGTTCCGAAGTTGGAGAAGATATCCTGCATGATCTTGAAATCCCATCTGTTGTGCCAAGGAGCAACGTATGAGAATCTCTTTGCATACTGTCCCTTGTGCTTGCGCAGATACTTGGTGTCGTTAACATACTGCCAGAAAGCGGACTGAGCCAATGAAGCAGGAACTGTAACCTTATGGGTAACACCTGTATTGTCCTTCCAGTTGTAAGTGTAGTCAACGAACTCGATATCTTTAGGATTTCCAGGAATGTACATCAGGTCGGCAGTGTAACCGTCCTTGTTCATGTCGTTGGAATATGTCCAGTTGCATCTTCCCTGTGCTGCACCAGTGTAGAGGAGGGAAACGGTGGTTGCAAAATGCTTTGCCCACTCGAACCTGTAAGACACGTTACCTACAACTCTGTGAGGAACAGCAAAGTTGGAGTAGCTGAGCTCAGGATCGTTGAGGTAATTGATAACAGGGTTGGAGCTCCAAGCGGAGGCTGCGGTGGAACCAGGGTTGGAAGTAACATCCTTAGCAATGGTGTAAGTGTAAGCAATGCTTCCGCTGAAACCTCTGCTTGCATTCTTTGTCAGCTGTGCAGTCAGAGAGTTCTGGAATCCCTTGCTGGTGTTGGTCAGCAACATTGCGCTACCAACGCCGGCGTTAATCTTCTGGGTTGTCCAGTAAGGCCTGTTGTCTGAACCTGTGTAGTAACCTACCGGATACTCCATGTTGATGTTCTTCTGCATAACGGCGTTGATATCCTTAGAGTAGATTTCCTCCAGGGTAAATACCATGTTGTAAGGAAGCTCAAAGTCAACGGCTATATTGCTTCTCCAAACCTGTGGCATGCGGAACTTCTTGTCAACCTCGCAAAGGGCAGGGTTGCTAGGAAGCTTGCCAGGAGTTGTTGGAAGAAGAGTAGGATTAGCGTCTATCGTCTTGCGGAAATCAGGGTTGAACTTGATTCCATTGTCTGCCAGAGTCTTGACAGATGTGATGGTAACCTCAGGAGACTGAATCATACCAGAACCGTTAGGCTGGTTGGTAAACCATACGAATGGAAGGAATCCTGTGAACAGACCTGTACCTCCACGAACCTGGATACTGCGGTCTCCGAGAACATCCCAGTTGAAACCGATTCTTGGAGAAACGGCTATTCTGCTCTTAGGCCACTTGCCGCTCTCGATGCTGTAGTTCTTGTCTGCGGTTCCCAATCCGTAGTGATCGTTCCACTTGTTGTTCCACTTGTTGAACTTGTAAGCGTCTACCTCCGCATTGGTGGCAAGATCGTTCAGATAAAGAGGAAGCTCTCCTCTGATACCGTAAGTCAGCTTGAAGTTATCTGAAGGCTTCCACTCGTCCTGAGCGTACAGGGAAACCATTCCGAATGTCAGCTCAACGCCAGGCATCTCACCTGCCTGGTAAGCATACTGGAGACCGAATGAGGTAGGAGTTGCACCAGCATAGAATGCTTCCATACCGTCTGCATACTTGATTCCGGTTGCAGGGTCTACAGTATTGTTGTAGTCATACCTGTAGTAAGAAGTACCCTCTCTCATGTAGTTGTTCTTGAAGTAGAGCTGGTCATAACCTGCACCAACGGTGATATTGTGAGCGCCGAGGGAGAATGTCAGGTTATCCTTGAAAGTGAGGGTGTTGTTCTTTACATCATTGTTATAGGAGAAGAGCTCGTATCCGAATGACATGTACTGGTCACCGCCTTTGTAGATATCAACGAACGGGAAGATGTCTGAATCGGAAGTTCTCTTGTCCTCAATCATGGTATAGGAAGCCAGGAAGTTGTTGGAAACCTTGCCCCAGTTGGAGTTCAACTCGGCGGTGATGCTTCTAACTGTATTCTCAAAGCCGTACCATGCGTTCTGGAAAGAAACTGCCTGTGCAGAGCTTCTGCCGGATCCTCTTGTACCAGGAGCGGAAGTAGAGTTTGTCAAAGCGTCTGAAGTTCCTACAACCTCGTTATAACGGAGGGTGAACTTGCTGGCCTTGCTGATGTTCCAGTCTATTCTTGCAAGAATCTTGTGGTTCTTCTCCTCAAAGTTGCGGAAGTTCTGGTAAGGACCAGCCTCGTATCCGTAAGTGGTAAGCAGATAGTCGTGCATCCTCTGAAGGTCAGAAACCAAGGTTCTGGAAGTCTTTGTAGATGCGTCTGCGGTTCCGCTTGTGCCTGGCTCCCAAGCACCTGAAGGCTTGGTGGTCTTTTCCATCTCACCGCTTATGAAGAAGAACAGCTTATCCTTGATGATAGGGCCACCGAGGGTAACGCCAAAGGTCTGAGACTTGGAATCGTGAGCGCCTGCAACCTTGCTGTTGCCCACCTTCTCTCCTGTGAAGGATTTAGGCCTGAAATAGGTGTATACGCTACCGGTGAAGTGGTTTGTACCGCTCTTGGTAACTGCATTGATGGAAGCACCGGTGAACTGGCTCTGACGAATATCGAACGGAGCAAGATTAACCGTGATTTCCTCGATAGCGTCCAGTGCGATTGGCTGTGCCTGTCCGCCAGGGAGAATCTGGGTGGTGCTAAGACCAAAGTTGTTGTTGAAAGCGGCACCGTCTATAGTTACGGTGTTCATTCTGTTGTCCCTACCGCCGAAGGAAGTTCCGTTGGCCTGAGGAGTCAACTTGGTGAAATCGGTGATACCCCTGCTGATAGATGGGAGCTGACGGAGCTGGGCAGTGCTGATGTTGGTGGAAGCACCATCCTTGTCGGAGTTCAGCATTGGATTTACTACACCGCCTTTTACAACGATAGCGTCCAAAGCCACAGCCTGCTCTGCCATAGTGATGTTGCGGACGAAGTTCTCACCCAGTTTCAGGTAAGCTCCGTCTGTCTTTGCATCTGCATAGCCAAGAAGAGTTGCTGTTACTTCATAAGGACCGCCGACTCTCATGTTAGGGATACGGTAATTACCGTTGTTGTCGGTGATAGAGTAGTACTTTGTTCCAGAAGGTGTGTGGGTAGCCACAACAGTGGCGCCTGCGACAGCACTTCCGTCCTTTTCAGTTACCTTGCCGCTCATAGAGGATGTGGTTACCTGAGCGTAAACGCTGGAAGCAACGAACATGCTTATAACCAACAAGGTAAACAGCTTGATTGTTTTTCTCATAAGAATTAAAAATATAAGGTTTTTTGATGTTTCTCAAATCCGCTGCGAAAATACAAAATGCCAAAGACATTCCCAACAAACTTTCACCGAAAAAAATCTGTTTTTGAAATAAGTTTGTTTTTGTTTGCTTGATGTATAAAAATATGATATTTTTGCCGCCGATTACACATAACGGTGGACAGATTTGACTGCTTGCAACCACAATAAAAAATGCTAAAACGAGAAGTTCAGGAGTTTCTTCCGCCTTCAATCCGGTTGCGCAAGTCAGTTTATCCGCCATAAAGGAAAAATTGGAATTATGGCATACTTATTTACATCAGAATCTGTGTCCGAGGGACATCCGGACAAGGTGGCGGACCAGATTTCAGACGCTATACTGGATGAATTCCTCTCCCAGGACCAGCACAGCAAGGTAGCTTGCGAGACTTTCGTGAGCACGGGACTCGTGGTTGTGGGAGGAGAAGTCAAGAGCGAGGCCTACGTAGACATTCAGCAGATTGCCCGGGATGTCATCAACCGCATAGGCTACACCAAGGCAGAATACAAGTTCGACGCATCCAGCTGCGGCATCCTCTCCGCCCTGCACGAGCAGAGCGACGATATCAATCGCGGAGTAGACAGAAAGAAAGAGGAAGACCAGGGAGCCGGAGACCAGGGCATAATGTTCGGCTATGCATGCAAAGAGACGGAGGACCTGATGCCTCTTCCTATATGGCTCAGCCACAATCTGTTGCAGACCCTTGCCCATATCCGCAAGAACACAACTCTGATGCCTTACCTCAGACCGGACGCAAAGAGCCAGTTCACCATAGAATACTCAGATGACCGCAAGCCGCTCAGGGTTCACACCATTGTACTTTCCACCCAGCACGACGAATTCGACAAGGACGCCCAGATGCAGAAGAAAATCCGCGAGGATGTCCAGAAGATTCTCATCCCGATGATGCTGGAAAAGATGCCGGAAAACATCAAGAAGCTCTTTGGCAAGGGCTACAAGCTCTATGTGAACCCAACCGGAAAGTTTGTAATCGGAGGGCCTCACGGAGATACTGGCCTGACTGGCAGGAAGATAATCGTAGATACCTACGGCGGAAGGGGAGCCCATGGAGGCGGAGCCCTCTCCGGAAAAGACCCGAGCAAGGTAGACCGCAGCGCCGCATACGCAGCCCGCTATATAGCCAAGAACCTGGTGGCCGCCGGCGTTGCAGACGAGGTTCAAATACAGATTTCTTACGCCATCGGAGTGGCAAAACCTCTCAGCATCTTCATCAACACTTTCGGAACCTCCAAAGTCAGGAAGAACGGGAAGAAGCTCAGCGATGGTCAAATCGCCGAGGCAGTAGGCAAGCTCTTTGACCTGCGCCCTGCCAAGATTATTGAGAAGTTCGGGCTCAAGAACCCTATCTACGCTCCTTGCGCAGCCTACGGCCACATGGGCAGAACGCCTTACATAAAGGAAGTTACCCTTACCAGAAACGGAAGGAAGGTGCGCCGCAAGGTACAGTTCTTCGGATGGGAAAAGACGGATTCTGTAGACAAGATCCGCAAATACTTCGGCCTCAATTAAGGTCCACAACCGTTATACCCGCGCCGCCCAGGCGGACATCCTCGTCTGCCATACGGGCCACGGACGGATTGGTTTTAAGGAACTTGCGTATTTCTTCCTTGAGTACGCCGGTTCCTTTTCCATGAAGTATCCTCACTCTTGAAGCCCCCACGAGAGTGGCATCGTCTATGAACTTGGAAACGCTCACAAGGGCCTCATCCAGCCTTTGGCCACGGATATCTATCTCGTCTTTGAAGGAAAGTTTGCGCGGGCTTATGCTATCGTCCACATTAACGCTGTAATTCCTCAGCGATGCAGCACTCTTGGCCCCGCCCTGGCTCTGGAATTCCTTGTTGGAGATGACGGTAAGGCTGTCTTTCTTGACGCGGCTAGTGATGTCTCCCACAGAAATCGTAACGTTCTTACCCTCTATCTTCATCACTTCCCCTATCAGGCCGCTGCCCTCCACCTTAACCTTTGCACCCACCTCAAGGGAAAGCTTCTTAGGCTCCTCAACTTTCTGGACTTCAGCCTCT
>JAFZMA010000210.1 GCA_017551215.1 Bacteroidales bacterium
TCTCATTTCTTGGTCCAGATTCCAAATATACGCAATATAATTCAATCAATAAATTCTTAACTTTGCAGTGTATGAAAAGCGAATTCAGAATAGGAAACGGATACGATGTGCATCTGCTGGCTCCGGGATTGCGCCTGGTGCTGTGTGGTGTGGAGATTCCCCACAGCAAAGGCCTGGTAGCCCACTCAGACGGGGATGTGGCAATTCACGCTCTCTGCGATGCCCTTTTGGGTTCTCTTGGGCTCGGCGATATCGGCCGCCACTTTCCGGATACCAGCGCGGAATTCAAGGGAATAGACAGCAGAATCCTGCTGGAACGCTCCTACAGGCTGGTTCTGGATAAGGGATACCGCCTTTCCAATGCAGACATAACCATCCTTCTGCAGAAACCGAAGGTTGCTCCGTTCATAGAAAAGATGAGGGAAACCATCGCTGAGACTATCTCTAAGGTCAGCCACAAGTTCCCTTGCGATAAAGAGAATATTTCTGTCAAGGCCACCACCACAGAAGGTGCCGGTTTTGTTGGCAGAGAGGAGGGAGTTGCCGTCTATGCCACCGTCCTCGTGGAAAAAATTTGTGAATAAGAGAAATTTGCTTACTTTTGCAACCCCATTGAGGAACCATTGAGATATGGTGTAATGGCAGCACAAGAGATTCTGGTCCTCTTAGTCCTGGTTCGAATCCGGGTATCTCAACAAATTGGGGCGTGGTAGCTCAGCTGGTTAGAGCGCATGATTCATAATCATGAGGTCGGCGGTTCAATCCCGCCCCACGCTACGAAAAAGCGATGGAAAACTCCATCGCTTTTTTCGTAGCATTCTCACCCCGCTTCGTTGTTTAAACGCTTGTTTTTTTGTAGGATCGTACATTTTTAGGGGGCGGACAAAGTAAATTTTACGTAATTGCTTGACAACGCCTTGCTTCATCTATATCTTGCGTGGCAAAAAACGCGTATGATTGATGAAAAGAAGGCAAAGGATATGATTGCCTTGGGAGAAGGACAGCATATCGAATTCAAGGAGAGCGTTCCTTCAAAAGTTAGAGAGTTAAGTGAAGAAGTTTGCGCCTTTGCCAATTCAAGCGGGGGTGTAATCTTCATTGGGGTTAACAACAAAGAAGGTCTGTCTTCTGGTTTTACAATAGATAATTCCAAGCGATCTGCAATCCAGGATTCATTGAATTCTATTGAACCGGAATTGCAGTGCGATTTTTACCACCTGTTTATAGACGGGCACAGTGTCTGGGTTATAGAGGTTCCGGAAGGAACGAACAAACCATATTTTGTTTCAGGTTCAGTTTTCGTCCGTCGCGGAGCCAATACACAGAAACTGAGAAAACCCACAGATGTGCGTCAGTTGTTCGAAGATGCGGGATCTTTACACTATGACGAAGCCGTAAACAAATGGTTTAAGGTAAAAGATATCTCGGAACAGGCGGTTTCCGACTTCAAGAAAAAGGCAGGAATAACATCAAAAGCCTCAGCGATTGAATTGATAGAGAATCTAAACTTGTTCGGGCCAAAAGGGGAAATGAGAAATGTGATACCGATGTTTTTCTCCGACCAATGTGGTGTGGGCATACCTCAGGCTGTAGTCAGATGTTTCAGATTCAAAGGGACAACAAAAGTCCATATCATCGATGCCAAAACATTTGGAGGTCCGCTTTTAAACCAATACAATCAAGTGACACTCTGGCTTAAGGACCATCTTTCCGTAAAGTATATAATGCAAGGAATGGATCCGCGCAAAGAAGTCTGGGAAATTCCGCTGGATGCGATTAAGGAGGCTCTGACAAATGCCATCTGCCACAGAGACTATTATGAAACAGGATCTACAATAACCGTTGAATTATACGATGATAGGCTAGAGATTTCTAATCCGGGAGGATTACTCCCAATCGTTGCCAAAGACTTTGGACATAAAAGCCAGACTAGAAATCCGAAGATATTTGAACTTTTTACCCGCATGGATTTGGTGGAAAAAGTTGGTTCAGGCATTCCTCGCATCGCTGAGGAAATGGCTGCGGCATCCCTTCCTGCCCCCTCCTATAAAACCGAAGGTTTCTTTACAACGATTCTCTGTAAAAAAGCCACAAAAACTATAATGAAAACTAGTACGAAAACTAGTACGAAAATTGACGGAAAAGTTGCCGCAAAAGCAACCCCACAAACTAACCTAAGAATCAATACTATACGCCCAGATCAAGATGAAATATTTTCCGGAAAAATTTCCGGAAAAACTAGTACAAAAACTAGTATGAAAACTAGTATGAAAACTAGTATGAAAAGTGATAGGTATTCAGGAAAGCTTTTATCACATGAAATACTGGCTTTAATTAAGGAGAATCCTCAGCTCACCATTTCTCAAATAGCAACTATATGCAAGGTTTCTAGACAAGGGGTTTATTATCACATTGAAAAATTGAAAGATCTGGGTCTTCTTGAACGTCTGGGAGGAACTAAGGGTGGTAAATGGATATGCAAGATTTAAATAACAAGCCCATAGGATGATGACTCCAATGGTGCTTGTTCTCTTATTAAGGAAGTCATTCCGATAATCCTGTGAATACTCGCCTTCTAGAACTCGTCAAAGGCCGGGCACTTTCGTGCCTTATTACCTAATTGAGGTTGAAGAAGAAGTAGAGGCCGGCCCAGGTGGTGGGAACGCCGCGGGCGGAGCCGATCTGTGCACCGTATTTGTCTCGGATAGTGCCGTCTTTTTCCACTTTGCCAATCTGGGAACCATATTTGTCTCTTACAACGCCGTCGCTGTGGACTCTGCCCACCTGTGAGCCGTATTTATCACGGATAGTGCCGTCTGAATCTATCTTGCCAATCTGGGCGCCATATTTGTCTCGCACATAGTTGTTGCTGTCTATCTTTCCGACTTGAGAGCCGTACTTGTCCCGTATGGTGCCATCGCTCTGGATGGTTCCAATCTGGGCGCCGTATTTATCGCGAATTGTCTGGGCGTCAGTCTTTGACGGCAATGCCATCAAGATTATCGCTGAGGCTAAATAAACAAGAATCCTTTTCATGACCGTTCACGTTTAAAGTATCTGATTTTCCGGCTCCGAACTTTTCAGTCTTTGGAGGCGTCAATCTTCATGAATTCATCCAGCAATAATCTCTCCATAATTTTGTAGCCGTCTATGGTCGGGTGCACGCCGTCTTTGGCGTATTTCTTAGGGAGGCCGCCATTTTCATCGCTGAGTAAAGAGTGGTAGTCTATATAAGGTATGTTTATGCTTTCCGCGTATTCCCTTATCATCTTGTTGAGAGTGATGATGTCCTGGGCGGGGGAGAGGTCTTTCCTCCAGACAAATCCGGCTGCCGGAGGGACGGAGCATAGGATTGGCTTGATGTTGTGGGCCTTGGCGAGTTCCACCATGGATTTGAGGTTGCCCAGTATGTTGGCAAGCGTAATCTTTCCGTTGTTTTCCGCCACATCGTTGGTGCCGGCCATTATGAACACATATTGCGGCTTGAGATCCAGCACATCCCGGCGGAAGCGCACCAGCATTTCGCTTGTGGTCTGGCCAGAAATGCCCCTCCCTACAAAGTTGTTGTCCTTGAAGAACTTGGAATCCAGATCCCACCAAAGTTCGGTGATGGAATCTCCCATAAGCACTGCCTTGATCTTGCGGTTTTTCCACTCGCACTTGGGGCACTTGCCCTTGGGGGCGTCTTTTTCTGCATTCTTCATTTCCTCAGCGATTCTGGTATTATCTTTTTCAAACACATAGAATTGCGCCCAGTCTGTCTTTTTGGTGGGTTTGGAGGCCTGGGTGTTCTGGGCATAAAGCGCCGCGTTGCAGCAAAGTGCAATCATCAACAGAAATACAGCTCTTTTCATACTCATAATGTCTTTTCACAAACTCAAAGTTAAGGATTTTGGCGAATTTTTATTCATTGACAAGAGTTGTCAATATGCGGGTATATTTTTGCATCGTGAAATGAAACAGAAGCGGAAAGCAAAACAATAAAAACATAAGAATATGAACAACTACAACATTCTTTTCAGCAACGAGATAGAGGCCTTCATAGAGGAGACCATCGCACAGGAGAAAGAGATACGTATTTCCATAGTCAGGAATGACAGATAATGTTTTGATTAAAAGTAGTGGCAACGGCATTTCTTTGCTGCTGCCGTTTGCGGACGGGGGAATCCATGCGGGGTTCCCCTCTCCCGCACAAGACTACATGGAGTGTGGGATAGATCTGAATCGGGTGCTGGTAAAGAATCCCGCTTCAACATTTTTCGGGCGGGTGAGCGGAGATTCCATGGTTGGGGCGGGGATAGAGGATGGAGACCTGATAGTCATAGACAAGAGCCTGGAGGCGTCTGACGGAGATATTGCGGTTTGTTTTCTGGACGGGGAGTTTACGCTCAAGAGAATTCATCTGGAGAAAAGAGGTGGCGTGGCGGGAGAGGCTGATACAGAAGATGTTATATGGCTAGTGCCGGAGAATCCGCGCTACAGGAAAATCAAGGTTACTGCAGACCAGAACTTTATGGTGTGGGGCGTGGTGACATATTCAATAAAGGATGTGCACAGAAAAGGAAGGTTGTAAAAGTTTGTTTTATGGAAGATGCGGACAGTAGCGGTTATGAGGGCGGGCTGCTTGGCAGGCGGTTCCTTGGGGTGATGGACTGCAATAACTTCTTTGTCTCGTGCGAGAGAGTGTTCAACCCGTCTCTGGAGGGGCGTGCGGTTGTGGTTCTCTCCAATAATGACGGATGCGCCGTATCCAGGAGCCAGGAAGCCAAGGACTTGGGCGTGCCTATGGGAATGCCCGCATTCAAGATAGAGGAGGAGTTTATCCGCAAGGGGAAGGAGGTTGTGATGTGCTCTTCCAACTACACGCTCTACGCGGACATGAGCCGGCGGGCAATGGCCATTCTCAGGGAAATGGTGGGGCGGATAGACGTGTATTCCATAGATGAGAGCTTTGTGGATTTCGGCGGTATGAAAATTCAGGAAGTGGAGAAGCTTGGAAAGGAAATTGTTCGCAGGGTCAGCAAGGGAACGGGCATTCCCGTTTCTGTTGGCGTATCCACTTCCAAGACGCTTGCCAAGGTGGCCACAAGGTTTGCAAAGAAATACAGGGGATACGGCGGGTTCTGCATGATTTCCAGTCAGATGCAGAGAGACAAGGCGCTTGGGCTGCTTCCCGTGGGAGACGTATGGGGCATTGGCCGCCGGTATGAAAGGAAGCTTTGGGCAAAAGGGGTAAATACCGCATACGATTTTATCCGTCTGGGAGCATACAGCATAAAGCAGGACATGGGAGTGTGCGGCCTCCGCACGTATGAGGAACTTCTTGGAAAGAGCGTCATACGCCTGGACGGCAAAGCCCTGAAGCAGACAATAACCACCAGCCGCAGTTTTGGAGAACTGGTCTATGACCTGTCCCAGCTCCGTTGCGCCGTATCCAATTTTGCCGCCTCCTGCGCAGAAAAGCTGAGAGCCCAGCACAGCTCGGCGATGTATGCCTCTGTGTTTCTGACCACCAGCATCTTCCGGGAAGACCTGCCGCAGTATTTCAACCAGGCCACAGTGGAATTTCCGGAGGCGGAAGACAGCACGATCGGACTTGTGGAAGGATGCCTGAACGCCCTGGAACAGATATACCTTCCGGGATACGCATACAAGAAAGCGGGAGTTACTGTAAGCGGGATAGTGCCCGACGGGCATATTCAGCAGAATCTATATTGCCATCCGGATTATGAAAGGATGCGCAAGGTGGATGTCCTTATGGATGAGGTCAATCGCCGCTACGGGAAGAGCAGTCTGCATCTTGCGGTTCAGGGAGAAAGCGCCGTATTTAACCGCAGGGTAAAAAGACCTGCAGGAAACGCTGTGGGAGGAGAGGCCGAGCGCATTGAGAAATGGGAAATGAGGCGCGATCACCTCTCTCCCCGCTGCACTACGGATATAAGGGATGTAATGCTTGTACACTGCTGAGCAGCAGCCGAATACTATTGGGTCTGAATGACCAGATACTTGGTCTGCTCCCAGAAACCGTCAGGGTCTGTGATGGTGATGATGGCCTCTCCGTCCACATCCTCTATGGAGTAGGTACCCTTGCGGTGGTTGGACATCACCTTGGCTTTCTGGGCGTTGGTGTTTATTGTAGAAATTTCTCTATAGTCAATCTTGATGAAAGAAGATTTTTCCGCATCGTAGGAAACCTTGGAAGACTTGAAAAGTCCACCCTTGGACATGACTCCCGCCTCTATCAGATCGTCCTTGGTGCCTATAATGTAGTATGCGGAATAAAGAGCCCTGTCCTGGGAAGCTACAGTCTCTTTAAGCTGCTCCTTCTCTCCGGTCAGAGATGTAATATCCTCCTTAAGGTCAGATACATGGCGGCCAAGACTGTCTAACTGCTTCTCGTTTCTGCTGATAATGGCATCTTTGATCTCAATCTGTTTCCTCAGCGATTCAATTATCGTGGATTTTTCTTCCAACTCTTTCTGAATGGCGTTCAGCCTCTTCTTGAACTCCACGCTTTTGATGCTGTTCTCTTTCTTGAGCTGCTCGATTTTTTCCTTGTAGCGGTCTATGGCATCTTTTACGGCATAGACATCTGACATCATCTTCACTCTCCGGCTTTCTGCAATGTCTCCGCCTTCCTTGTTGGTTTCTACGGACAGGATGTTCTCTGTCTTTCTGATTTCTCCCAGACCCTCTTCAACCTCGTTGAGTATGGAGAACACTTCGTCCAGCTGGTTCTTCTGGCTTCCGTAATTGCCTTGAAGAGAATCCAATTGAGCCTGAAGCTTTTTATACTTTGGTGAACTTTCCACGCAGGAATTGGCCGCGGTAACCAGTAACGCTGCGGCTACGAAAAGGAGTAATGTCTTTGTAAACTTCATGTTACGAATGTCTATCTTGAGCGAAGGTACTCATTATTTTGAATACTTTGCTTACCCAGGAGAGTATTCTTAGCAAAAACTTTGCATCTGCCTTTTCCATTTCCATTATGTTGGAGCGGATGGCGTTGAGTTGCTTTTTGTTTCTGGCTCTCCGTCTTCTTCCCAGAGCGTTGTTAAAGAACGTGCGGCATTCGTCGCTACAGAACTTCTTGTCACTCCGTCCGTTTACATCCTTTCCGCATACCGGACATTTCTTTCTGTTCATTTCTGATCCCTTCTTTCCGTTCTTCGATTCGTCAAAGGTAGCAACGAGGTATTTCCGTTGCCCCTTGCCACTAAAAGTTGACGTTGACTTTTTGTTTATCCTGTAATTGTGTAAACGGATATATCCGAATAAAAAACACAAAAACGGCTATTGTTTTTGCAGCATTGTCAATTAAACGATTATAACCGTTTATATATGAATAAAATGCGGTTAATCTCCCATTGCCGGTTTTTATTTGCATCCGTATTCATTTATGTGAATTATGGAGAAATCATTGAACAGAGTGGAACTGAAGGGGCGCGTAGGTGCTAACCCCAAGGTGACCGAAATGGAGGGAGGAGTGAGTCTGATCCGTTTCTCCCTGGCAACAAACGAGGCTTTCAAGGGAAAAGACGGTCAGTACAAAGAGGAAACCATGTGGCATAACGTGGCGGCATGGTCATCCAAGGGTATGCCGGATTTTTCAAGAATCCGCAAAGGGGTGTTTGTGGAACTTACCGGAAGGCTGAGGTATTACACCTATACATCCAAAGACGGGCAGGAAAGATATTCTAGCGAAATTGTGGCGCTGAAAATGTCTCTGCCGGAAAATGATTAAATTTGCAACCGGCGGTCCAAAAGCCGCCGGATGTTTTATGAGCGCAGAAATCAAAAGAGACTTCTATCTCTACAATACCCTTACACGCAGAAGGGAAAAATTGGAAACCGTAACTCCCGGGAGAGTAGGCCTTTATGTTTGCGGCCCCACCGTTTACGGAGACCCTCATCTAGGACATGCCAGGCCGGGTATAACATTCGATGTTCTGGTGCGCCTGCTTTCGAATCTTGGTTACAAGGTACGCTATGTGCGCAACATTACGGACGTTGGACATCTGGAGCACGACGCAGACGAGGGAGAAGACAAAATAGCCAAGAAGGCCCGTCTGGAAGAGCTTGAGCCAATGGAGGTTGCACAGACTTACACGGTGCATTTCCGCCAGGCGATGGCAAAGCTGAACGTGCTTCCTCCGAGCATCGAGCCAAACGCTTCCGGCCACATAATAGAGCAGATAGAATTCATAAAGAAGATACTGGACAACGGTTATGCCTACATCAGTAACGGATCTGTTTACTTTGATGTTGAGAAATACAGCAAGAAGTTCAGCTACGGCGCCTTAAGCGGACGAAATCTGGACGAAATGCTCCACAACACCCGCGAACTGGATGGGCAGCAGGACAAACATTCTTCTGCAGACTTTGCTCTCTGGAAGAAAGCTTCTCCAGAACATATCATGCGCTGGCCTTCTCCTTGGGGAGACGGATTCCCGGGCTGGCACATGGAGTGCTCCGCCATGGGAGAGAAGTATCTGGGAAAAGAGTTTGACATTCACGGTGGCGGAATGGATCTGATGTTCCCGCACCACGAGTGCGAAATGGCCCAGAACTTTGCGGAAAGGGGCACTGCCGGAGTAAAGTACTGGATGCACAACAACCTGATAACCATAGAGGGGCGCAAGATGGGCAAGTCTCTGGGCAACTTCATAACCCTGGATGAACTGTTCAGCGGAAACAACCCGATTCTGGAGCAGGCATATACTCCTATGACCGTGCGTTTCTTCATACTTCAGGCACATTACAGGGGAACTCTGGACTTCAGCAATTCCGCACTCCAGGCAGCTGAGAAAGGTCTCAAGAGACTGATGCAGGCCGTAAAGGACGCTTCAAATCTAAAGGAGTCCGCCGCTTCTACAGAGAATCTTTCAGCAGACGTCAACAAGATACGGGAAGATGTTTTCACCGCCCTGTGCGACGACATGAACACCCCGATAGCCATCTCCCACGTCTATGAGCTCGTGAAGATTGTAAACAACGCCAAGGAAGGACGCCTCAATGTTGCCAAGGCGGAGAAAGATGCAATCTGCGCTCTCTTTAAGGATGTTGTAACAGACATTCTCGGCCTGGTGGATGAGGAGTCATCCCAGTCTGCCGAGGGCCAGAGCGCTTCCACAAAGGTTATAGACGGCCTGATGAACTACATCATAGAAGACCGCAAGGCCGCCAGAGCCGCAAAGGACTGGGGCAAGAGCGACCAGATAAGAGACACCCTCAAAGCCTTAGGCATACAGCTCAAGGACAACAAAGACGGCACAACGTCCTGGGAACTCGAATAAAATCATAAAAAACAGCCGCGGGAAAAAAATCCTGCGGCTGTTTTCTTTTGAAGAAGATTCTGTTCGCTAGTACTCGGTCTTGTCTTCCTTCTTCTGCCATTTCTTGAAAACCTCAAGGGCTTCCTTTCTGAGCAGTTTTTCGGAAGGTTTGCTTCTGTCTTCCGGCTTGAGATCTATTTCCTGATAGATGAAATCGTCGTCGAACCCGATTTTTGCCGCATCCTTGCGGTTGTTGGCATAATAAATCTTGTCCA
>JAFZMA010000211.1 GCA_017551215.1 Bacteroidales bacterium
CTGCAAGACGGTGAACGTAGATCTTCTTCCCGGCCTCAACCTTAAACTGCTGACCTGCAATGTCTACAATTGCGTACATATTAAAAACACATTTTGGTTTTGACAGCAAGCGGCCTGACTTGCAGGCTCTTATAACGAGCTACACTGCCTTCTTTCATTTGGGAGGGCAAAAGTAGTGCTTTTGGCAGGAAAAAACAAAATTTTTGATTAAATTTGTACCCCTATGCATTGAAAGATGGACTATTTGTCGCCATTTGAATATAATGATATAGTTACCGGCCAGCGGTTCGTGGGCAGGGAGAAGGAGGTTTCCAAGCTTCAGAAGCTGATTTCCTCCCATAAGAACGCCTTGCTTTACGGCCCACCTAAGATCGGCAAGAGATCCATTGTGCATAATGCTCTTAAGGGGATGGACCTTGAAAAAGAAGGCATTGCAGTCTGCAAGATAGATCTGTTCAACATCCGTCACATAGACAAGCTGCTCAGGCGTATGGCCCGCAATGTAGCCGATACCCTGTTCACTCCGGAAGAAAAACAGAAAGCATTCTCAGCCCTTCTGAAGAACGTCCCATTGAGCACTCCATCCAGAGACTCACTGACAGACAGGCAGATAAAGACGCTTCTGAAGTTTCCTCAGTCGGCCGCCAGGATGAAAGGCGTTCACCTGGTGGTCTATTTCCAGCAGTTCCAGGATATTCTTCTGTTCGACAAGCCAATGAAGGTTCTAAATATGCTGGAGGGTGCTTTCGCCGAGGCAAAGGATGTCTCCTTCATCATTACGGGAGACAAGAGGAATGCCATGTTCTCCATATTCGAGGAGATGCATTTCTTCCGCAACCTTGTAACCGATATTCCTATAAAGCCCGTCAACAGAAAGGTTTTCGCGGACTTTATATGTAAGTGTTTTGCGGAAAAAGGAAAACTTTGCTCACAGAAAGACGCCCTGCAGATGTACGATACCCTTGAGGGAGACCCGTGGTATACCCAGCATCTGGCGGAAATTTGCTATCTGCTTACGGACAAGGAGCTTACGCCGGAGATTTACCAGCGTGCCCTTGGCTATCTGATGAGCATGTACGACTACGAGCTCCACAACACAATATACGGGCTGAGCACTCACCAGCTCCAGCTGATAAGGGCCATTCTGGATGGAGAGAGGCGCTTCAGCAAGACAGAAGTACTTGAAAAATACGGGCTTAACTCTTCCGCCAACGTGAACAGGCTGAAGGAAGCCCTGAGGAAGAAGGAAGTGGTGACATTTGTTTCCAAGAACAACATTGAGTTCAACGATTCGCTGCTCAAACTGTGGTTCAGGAATTATTTCTTCAACGATAACAACTGAGTATGAAAAAGATAGCGGTTTTGACAGGAGCGGGCATCAGCGCAGAAAGCGGTATCAGCACTTTCAGGGACAGCAACGGACTGTGGGAGAACTATCCGGTAGAGAAAGTGGCCACCTCTGAGAGCTGGTATGTATATGGGCGCAAGGCTCTTATGCTGGATTTCTATAACCAGAGAAGGAGAGATCTCAAAGGCTGCGAGCCTAACCTTGCGCATAAGATTGTCGCTGAGCTGGAAAAGGATTTTGACGTTACCGTTGCCACACAGAATATAGATGATTTGCACGAGAGAGCCGGAAGTTCAAAGATTATTCATCTCCACGGAGAACTGACCAAGGCAAGGGGGGAATTTGAAGATTACTACAAGGCCTTTTCCATTGGATATAAAGACATTAAAATCGGTGACCTCACCCCTGGCGGAGAACAGCTGCGCCCTCATATAGTGTGGTTCGGAGAGGCTGTTCCGGAGCTTGAGAAGGCGGAAATGGCAGTAAGGCAGGCGGATATCATGATAGTCATAGGCACAAGTCTTGCGGTATATCCTGCCGCGGGGCTGATCTATTACACAAGGCCTGGCACAAAGATTTACCTGATAGATCCTAAGGATGTCTCTTCCAGCGTGGAATTCACCCATATAAAGGAAAAGGCAACTTCGGGGATGGAAAGGCTAAGGGATATACTTATGGCAGAAAACAAATAAGGCATTTGTAGAAACATATAAAATAATTATACAACACACACATTTATGAGATTCAAAGCATTACTTCTATCGGTCATAACCGGAGCGCTTCTGGCAACCGGTTGTGCACAGGAAGATCACCAGGATATGCCATTCCTGGACATCGAAGGCCTTCAGGATCTTGTCCTGAACTTTGGTGCAAACGCTTCTTCCAGTACTTTCACCATCACGGCCAACAGGCCTTGGAAAGTCGTATGCGACGAAACCTGGATTTCCATTGAGCCATCCAGCGGACCGGCATCCGAAACTCCTCAAACCGTTACGGTTTCTGTCCTGGGCAATGAACTTTTCAACAGAACTACATCCGTTAAAGTTTCCATGGACTATGACTACAGAACTGTAACTGTCAATCAGAAAGGAGAATGGGGAGATCCTGCAGACCTTATCATCTACAAGAACAACTTTGACAAGGAGGCTGCAACCCAGACCTACGGAACAGGCAAGAGCTGGCCTTACACAGATCAGACAGACTGCTGGAAGAACGAGGAAGGCTCCGGAATTGCCAACATCGAATACACGGCAACCGGTATGTCTGTAAGAAACAACAGCAACTCCAACGGGAACTATTCAGACTATAGCGGTTCAGGAGTGAACAACCTGTTCTTCGGTTCCAAGGGAGCGTTCAAGATTGCCAACATAGACATTACAGGCAAGGGAAGGAACTTTGAACTCTACTTTGGTAGCGAGAAATATCTGGCCCAGGGTTCCTCTGTATTTGACCCGTCTGAATTCCACGTATGGATTGGCAGCGACCCTGACCACATGGTTGAAGTCACTTACCAGTTCCCGGACGGCGCCGGATTTAAAGAAGGAAGATGGGATCTGGCCGGAACATGGTTCATGGTTCCTGAAGGCACCACTACACTCTGTGTATATTACAAGGTAGATGTTGCCAGCGCTTACCGTCTGGACGATGTCGAGCTCAACATATCAATGGTTGAGGGAACACCTCTTGACTTTGAGAACGGTATAAATCCAGACAGGGATCCTAACGCCGGAACCGTTATCTACTTCAACAACTTTGACAAGGAAAAGGCAACCCAGACCTATGGAACCGGCAACAGCTGGCCGTTCACTGACCAGACAGACTGCTGGATTAATCACGAGGGAGAAGGCTCAGCCAATGTAACTTACTGGTACAATAGCATGAGTGTCAGAGCTAACAGCGCTTCTGACGGTTCCTATTCAGATTATTCCGGTTCTGGAGTAAACAACCTGTTCTTCGGAAAAGACGGCATGTTCAAGATCAAGGGCATAGCCACAATGTCAGACTATGCTAACTACACCATAACATTCGGAAGTGAGAAATACCTCAACGGAGGCTCATCCGTATTCAATCCTCAGGAATTCCACGTATACGTTGGAAAAGACACCATTAAGTGGGTAGAGCTTACCTATACCTTCCCTAACGGCTACAAGGACGGCAGATGGGATGAGGCTACTACAACCATCTCCATTCCTCAGGGAACAAGTGAACTCTTCTTCCGTATTCAGGCAGACGTTGCAAGCGCTTACCGCCTGGATGACTTTAAGGTAGTTGTTTCTGAAGAAGAAGGAACAAGCATAAACTTCGACAATGGAGTTATCCTGGACAAGGATCCAGACCCAACTCCTCCTACCACTTCCTACCAATACAAGAAGGTAAGACAGATTACAAGCGGAAAAGCCTATCTTATTGTTACAACTGACGGAACTGTAGCCGCAGGACCTGTTCCTTCCAACAAGACTTATGGATATCTTCCTAAGGTAACCGTTACCGTTTCCAACGATATCATTACAATGGATTCAGATGCAAACGAGTTTGTATTTGACGAGGTTCAGCTTCCTGGATCAGTTTCAAACTTCCCTATTTACACCATCAAGCAGAAAGATGGCAGATACCTGTTCATGAAGGGAAGTTACACCAGTTGCAATGTGGACGCAAATCCTACTGAAGGACAGTACTGGACAGTTGACTTTGAAGATCCTTCTAACTCAACAGACTTAGGAGTCACAATAAGCAACTACTCAAACGGCAAGTATATGCAGTATAGTCCAACCCATTCTTCCTGGGGCGTATACAACGATGTTCAGACCCAAGCGGATTACCCTGTTCTCTACGAAAGAATTGGCGAAAACGAAACCCCGGGCGGCGATGACAATCCGGGAGGAGACAACAATCCTGGCGGAGGCGGTTCCGGCAACTCCATCACATGGACCATAGGTGCAAACAACCAGTCTTGGGCAGCTGAAACCGACCAGACTTACGGAGACGGTTTCTCCGCTTCTGACAACAGCATGAAGGTTGGCTACTATAAGTACCGGAGCACAACCTCTGCCGTTACTGCAAATAGCGACCATATAAGAGTTTACAAGTACTCTGTACTTGTCATAACTCCTACTGGAGGGAAGAAGGTAAAGAAGGTTGTGCTTGAAACAACCGCTGCCGGAAACACATCTAACATGACTGTTCTTTCTCCTGCCGAAGGAACCGCCACAGCTTCCGGAACAACTATCACCTGGTCAGGTACAGCCGGCACCCCTTGGGCAGCCCAGGCTTCCAACGGACAGGTAAGAGTAAAGACAATAACCGTAGAACTCGAATAAAGTGAAACTTTTCAGATACATACTGCACGCAGTTCCGCTGGCAACAGTGATGTTGCTGGCGGTAGCCTGCGGCGGAGGCGGAGGAAGCAAGGGATCCGATCCCATTAAACCTGATGCCGTTGTATCCGTAACCTTCAAGCAGCCAGAAGTGGAGGCAGCCAAGGGGAGCCAGTTCATCAACATATCCTCCAGCGGAAACTGGATCCTGTCTTCTTCTGCAAGCTGGTTGAAAGTCAGCCAGTCCAATGGCAGCGGAAACTCATCCAGCGTATCTGTAACTTACGACGAGAACACCGGTACCACAAGCAGAACCGCTGTCCTTACCCTTACATGCGCCGGAAAAAGCGCCACTGCTACCCTGAAACAGAAGGGAAAGAATGATGAGCCTTCTCCTGCAACCTCTCCCGGATGGCTGGAACTTCCTGCCGTTCAGAGTGGAACAGGACACAAGTTCGTATCCCATAACTTCAAGGACAAGAACTTAAGATCCTTTTCATACGACTGGAACTCCACAGACCTTGTAGCCAATTGGGTAGCCTACCCTCTGAACAAAGGCCTGATAGGTTCCGGAAGCAGGACAGACGCCTGGGGATTAGACCCTAAACTGACTTCTGCCGAACAGCCACTGCTGGCTTCCGCCTATAAGGGAGGCTATGACAGAGGACACCAGCTGCCAAGTGCAGACAGGCTTACTTACGCAGAGAATGTAAAGACATTCTACTATACCAATATGACTCCTCAGTTGAATGCCTTCAACGGCAAAATCTGGGCAACGGCAGAAAGTATGGTAAGAGGCTGGGCTTCCAGCTGCGACACTCTCTATGTAGTTACCGGATGCGTGGTTAAAGGAAGCTCCAAGAAGGCTTACGATAACAACAACAAGGCTGTAACAGTTCCTGTTGCCTATTACAAAGCCGTTATCAGATACGTGAAAGGCGGAACTCTTGGTTATGGAGGTTATATGGGAATGGCCATGTACTTTGAACACAAGGCCTATTCAGAAGCCACAATCACCAACAAGATGACAGATATTGTCATGAGTATAGACAAGCTGGAACAGAAACTTGGCCTGGATTTATTCCCTAACCTTATTACGGTTGCAGGACAAAGCGTTTCAGATCAGGTTGAGGCCGAAGATCCTACAAAAGTTTCATACTGGTGGTAAAAGACTTACAACATGAAAAAACTACTGACATACAATATACTGGCCTGCATAACGGCGATGGTTTTCCTGGCGCTTCCAAGCTTGTCTCAAGCCCAGAAGACCAAGACCTATGTCATTGGCTTCTATAATCTGGAAAACCTCTTTGACACTTATCACGACGAAGGGAAGAACGATTACGAATACCTTCCTGACGGACTCAACGAGTGGACAGACGTCAAATACCAGAAGAAGATCCACAATATGGCCAAGGTAATCAAGGAAATGAAAGAGGAGAACAAGAGGTGGCACACCATTCTGGGAGTGAGCGAGATAGAAAACCGCCACGTTCTGGAAGACCTTGTTGCCGACCCTCAGATCGCCGATGCCAATTATCAGATTGTACACTTTGACGGTCCGGATTTCAGAGGGGTGGACGTTGCTCTTCTGTACCGCGCTTCCAGGTTTCAGCTTCTGGAAGAGGAAAGCATACCTTTCGACTTCAACTCCGAGAACATAACCTTCTCTCTGGATTCCGCCGGACAGGCAGCGTTCCGCACAAGAGACATACTGATGGTCAGGGGATTGCTGGGCGGAGAAATGTTCGCTTTCTACGTTACCCACCTGCCATCCAGAATAGGAGGCAAGGGCGGAGACCTCAGAAGCCGCGGAGCGGAGATTATTTACAATCACTCCGCCAAGCTTATGGACCTGTACCCGGATATCAAGATTGTGGTTATGGGAGACATGAACGACAATCCTACAGACGAGAGCATGACTGTCTACATGCACGGGAAAGAGAACATAGACGAGGTTGAAAGCGGAGATTACTTTTCTCCATTCATCTCCATGCTGAAGGCCGGATACGGTTCCCTGGCATATCAGGGAGTCTGGAACATCTACGACATACTTCTCGTGAATTCCAACCTTGCTAAGGCAAAGCCCGGAACTCTCAGAATCGTTCCAATCGTTAAGAAAAAATATTACGGAAGGATATTTCACAAGCCGTTCATGACCACCGAGGAGGGCCAGTACAAGGATGTGCCTTTCAGGACATTCTCCAACGGTGCCTTCATTGGCGGATTCAGCGACCACTATCCTACTTATATAGTTGTAACAAATAAATAATATCAATATGCTAAAGAAAATTTCCTTGACTATTGCCGTCCTTCTGTGCGTTGTAGGGTTAAGCGCACAGACTCCAACCGGCGGCGTGAAAGGAACTGTAATTAACCGTACAGACAGGGCGCCGGTTTACAACGCCACCCTTCAGCTGTACAAGGGCAGCAAGGTCTTCCGCACCGCCACCACAGACTCGGACGGAAAATTCCTGATTTCGGAAATTCCGGACGGTGTCTATTCTCTGGTGGTTACTGCGGAAAGCTATGTCCGCTCAAGGGTCAACGTAACCGTAAACAACGGCTATGTTAAAGACATGTTCAACATTTCCATCACTCCTATCGTTTTGCAGGAATCCGCAAGCAACGAGGACGAGGTCTCTGAATTTGACCTGGAAGACACAGGTTATCAGGACAATCCTACAATTCTCTACGGGCAGAACGACGTGTTCAACAACCAGGCGGGCTACAACTTTTCGTCTGTCCGCTTCAAGGCCCGTGGCTTCAACAGCGAGGCACAGGACGTTTACCTGGCCGGCATCAAGATGAATGACGCCATCACCGGATATTCTCCGTTCTCCCTGTGGAGCGGACTCAACGAGGCCACAAGAACCAAGTTCACCGTAAACGGCAACGAGGTTTCAGACTACGGATTCGGCGGATATAATGGTCTTACGAACATTCCTGCCAACGCTTCAAACGTTCGCAAGGGATGGAGAGGAAGCGTTATGACAAACAGCAGCCTCTATCGTCTGAGACTCATGCTCACCTACGCTTCCGGAGTTTTGGACAACGGATGGAGCTATGCGTTCAGCGCGTCAGCAAGACTTGGCGGAAATGATTGGGTAAACGGTGTTTACTACCGCTCTTTCGGTTACTATCTCTCCATTGAGAAGAGCTTTGGAAAGGCCAGCAAACTGGGATTCACATTCCTTGGAACTCCGGGCCAGAGAGGAGCGCAGCAGGCTTCCACTCAAGAGGTTTATGACCTCATGAAGGACAACATGTACAACTCCAACTGGGGCTATCAGAACGGCAAGATCCGCAACGCAAGGGAGAGAAGGACTCACGAGCCTATAGCCATACTCAAATACGACTTTACTCCGTCTGACAAGTTCAAGGCTTCCCTTACCGCTCTCTACAGGTTCGGCAAGAACGGCTACACGGCTCTGGACTGGTATGATGCAGCGGACCCGAGACCAGACTATTACAGGAATCTTCCTTCCTATTTCTGGATGGAGAACCCGGACTACAACCGCAATAACATGCAGAAGTATCTGTGGGCGAAAGATTCATGGGAGCAGGACATAAGTACCATTACCCACATCAACTGGGACAGGCTCATCAACGACAACTTTAACAACACCACTGCAGAAGGCCGCCGTTCCAAGTATGTTATCGAGGAAAGGAGAGTGGACCAGAAAGACCTTAATGTTGGAGGCAACCTGAAATGGAGAGCTATCAAATGGTTTACCGTTACGGCAGGAGCCAGCTACAAGTGGAACAACACCCACAACTACAAGAAGATAGGAGACCTTCTGGGCGGAGATTATTATGTCAATCTGGATAACTTCGCCGAGAGAGATTATGCCACCAACGATGCAAAGATTCAGAATGACCTCAACTATTTCTTCAAGCACGGTCAGGCTCAGATCCTGCACAAGGGAGACAAGTACGGCTATAACTATGACGCCAACATCCGTAACCTTACAGGCTGGATGAACTGGAATATCAAGTTTGCCGGCTTCCAGACAAACCTCGCCGCCAAGATAGAGAAGACTCAGTTCTGGAGAAACGGCCTATACCGCAAGGGCCTGTTCGCAGGATTGAACGATGACGGTTCAGAGATTATCTACAATGGTGAAAAACTCACAAGCTATGACGAGGACGGAAAGGTAATCTCCTCATACGGCAACAGCGAAAAGAGCGATTTCACAACCTGGGCAGCCAAGGGTATAATAAGCTATAACCTTCCTGGTGGTCAGAGATTGGCAATTAGCGGAGGTTATTTCACCGAGCCTCCTAAGTTCAACAAGGCATTCATATCGCCGAGGACAAGAAATACACTTATTCCTCATCTGGACAAGACCAAGATTGTTTCCGCAGAAGCGTCCTACACTCTGATTAACAGTTCCATAAACTTCAGAATCAGCGGATTCTACGCTACAATCAAGGATCAGACAGACGTTATGAGCCTCTATGACGACAGCCAGAATTCCTTTACGAATTTTGCAATGAGCGGGATAGACGAAAGGCATATCGGCGGAGAGATGGGATTCAAGATGCCGTTCTTCCTCACAGGTCTCAGCCTTGTGGGTGCGGCTTCTTACGGAGAATACATCTACACTTCCAATCCTAGGATGACACAGACGTTTGACAACACCACGGAGGTTATCTATAAAGACGTTCTGATTCCTTACTGGATGAGCCACCCTACCTTCCAGAAGGATGCCAACGGAAACTATATCAAGGATGCTTCTGGAAGATATGTAGTTGAGAAGTACAAGCAGCATTATGTTCCTTCAACTCCTCAGCTGGCAGCCAGCCTTGGCCTGTCTTACTTCCGCAACTACTGGTTCATAGATGCCAACGTGAACTACTTTGACAAGTCCTACCTCAGCATGAACCCTCTCTACAGGACAGATATGGCAACTGCAGGTCCGGACAAGACCATCACTCCTCAGGAAGTTGAATACATGACCAGCCAGGAGAAGTTCAAGAAAGCCTGGATAGTCAACCTGAGCATTGGAAAGAGCTGGTACATAAGGAGAAAGTACCAGATAGGCTTCAGCTGCAATATCAACAACATCCTCAACAACAAAGACGTGAAGACGGGAGGATTTGAGCAGAGCCGTCTTGTGGACAACACCACAAGCAAGGAGCGTTTTTACAAGTTCGATTCCAAGTATTTCTACATGCAGGGACTTAACTACATGTTCAACCTCTATTTCAGATTCTAAAACACCATGGCTATGAAAAAGATACTAAATATTGCATACGTGATGGCAGCAGCCGCAATTCTGGCCACTTCCTGCGACGAGTGGGATCCGGTAGTGAATTTCGGTTATGACGACCCTGTTTCAGACCAGGTGACAGGTATGACTGCAAATACCACGATAGCCGCCGTAAAGGCTCTCTATGTAGACAAACCTGTTCATATAGAGAAGGATCTGATTATCGCCGGCCAGGTTACTTCCTCAGACCAGAGCGGTAACGTCTACCGCAGTATGTTCCTGCAGGATGCAACCGGTGCCATCGAACTCAAGATAGGAAAGTCTTCCCTGTATAACGACTATCGCCCGGGCCAGTGGGTTTATGTAAAGCTGGACGGACTCACTCTCGGCACTTACGAGGGCATGCTCCAGATTGGACTTGACGACCCTACCGGAGAATACGAGACAGCTTACATAGATGTACAGAGAATAATTGACCTGCACGTTTTCAAGGGCAGGATAGACGCTCCGGTCACTCCTTTGGAATTGACTGAAAGCGAGCTCACTGCCCCTGTAAATATGGAAAAGCTCGTAACACTGAGAGGCCTGAAATACGCCAACGAGGCCTTTGCTCTCCTATATCCGGACCCTAACGGAGACAAGAAGAGCAATGCCAACAGGGTATTCCTCAGCGACAAAACCTGGGGCATCACAACCTGGGCTATGAGCAAGAACAAGATGCAGGCTTATCTGGATTCCGGAATCTGGGACGAGGCCAAGACTGCAGACGATGCCAAGACTGTGGCTCAGCTCAGAAAGGAGAATGCTATTGAGGCAAGCGCCAACTATGTGAGCCAGTACTTCAAGATGGGAAACACTGAGATCCAGATCAGAACCAGCGGTTACGCCAAGTTTGCAGACCTGGAGCTGGAAGAGGGCGTGCTTAACGGCACCATGCTAATAGACATTACCGGTATCCTCACCAACTATCGCGGAGCTCCACAGTTCACCCTGATAGATATGGAAGGAGTTAAATCTTACTCAGCCCAACAATAACCCATGAAAAAACTTATAGTTCTATTTGCGATACTTATGATGGTAGCCGCCTGCAAAGACAAGAATCCTTTCCTTACGGAATGGAACACTCCTTACGGAATCCCTCCTTTCGACCAGATTGAGACAGAGGACTTTATCCCTGCCATTAAGGAAGGTATAGAGCAGCACAAAAAGGAAATAGCCGCCATCATAGACAATCCGGAAGCTCCAAATTTCGCCAACACGGTTGCCGCTTTCGAGTATTCAGGCCAGCTTTTGGCCAAGGTTGCCGGCGTTCTTTTCAACCTCGCCGAGACCGATTCCGACTCGACCCTCAGCAAGGTGGAAGACGAGGCCATCAAACTCATCACCGCACAACAGGATGAAGTCTACATGAACCGCAAACTCTTTGAGAGAGTAAAGGCTGTTTACGAAGCAGACCAGAGCCATCTGGACCGCGAGCAGCAGATGGTTCTTAAGAAACTCTATCAGGCTTTTACCCGTAACGGTGTGGATCTCAGCGATGAGGCTCAGCAGCAGCTCAAGGAGATAAACCAGCAGCTCAGCGATGCCCAGCACAAGTTCGGTGACAATCTTCTTGCCCAGAGCAACGCCTTCAAGGAGAAATTCGGCATACCGGTTTCCGCCTATCCAGAGGAGATGGCAAGCTGCCCGGACAGGGAAAGGCGCAAGGACATGTTTGAGGCTTATTCCAACCGCGCCAACCACGACGACGAGTTCGACAACAAGGCTCTCTGCCTCCAGATTCTGAAACTCAAGGCAAAGAAGGCAAAACTCCTTGGTTTTGAAAATTTCGCATCCTACGAACTGGACAACAAGATGGCTCACGACCCTCAGACCGTGGATGCCTTCCTGGATGAAATAATGGCGGCAGCCAACAAGAAGAGCAAGGAAGAAATCTATGACATGCAGAAGGTTATGGATCAGGACATCAAAGCCGGCCTGCTTCCTCAGGGCAGCAAGATCGAGCCATGGGACTGGTTCTACTATGCGGAAAAGGTAAGGAAGGCAAAGTATGACCTTGACGAGGAACAGACCAAGCCTTACTTCAAGATGGAGAATGTCCGTAACGGTATCTTCTATGCTGCAAACCTTCTCTACGGAATAAACGTGGAGCCTCTGGAGAATACGCCTAAGTACAATCCTCAAGTGGATGTGTTCAAGGTAACTGACGCAGACGGTTCACTTCTTGGAATATTCATGACGGACTACTTCCCGAGAAACTCAAAGAGAGGCGGTGCCTGGATGAACAATTTCAGAGACCAGTCCGTAGACAAGGACGGAAACGAGATTCGCCCTATCATCGTGAACGTGGGCAACTTCAACGCTCCGACAGACTCTCTCCCGGGCCTTCTGACCATAGACCAGGTAGAGACCATGTTCCACGAATTCGGACACGCGCTCCACGGACTTTTGACAAAGTGCCATTATCCGTCTGTCAGCGGAACCAGTGTAGCAAGAGACTTTGTTGAAACTTTCTCCCAGTTTAACGAGAATTGGGCGTTCCAGCCGGAAATCCTTGCCCAGTATGCAAAGCATTACCAAACCGGAGAAGTTATACCGGATTCTCTGGTAAACAAGATCCTGGCCGCCCGCCAGTTCAACCAGGGATTCATGACTGCAGAGCTTTGCGCCGCATCCATCCTCGACATGAAATGGCACGAAATGGATGAAGACCAGCTTAACGGAGTAGAAATCAAGGCATTTGAAGATAAGGTCTGCAAGGATATGGGACTGGTTTCCGAAATCATTCCGAGATACCGCACAACCTACTTCAACCACATCTTCAACTCAGGCTACAATGCCGGCTACTACAGTTATCTGTGGAGCGAGGTTCTGGACAAGGATGCCTTTGACTACTTCAAGCAGCAGGGCATCTACAACAAGGACATTGCAACAAAATTCCGTAAGACCTTCCTTGAGAAAGGCGGAAGTGAAGAGCCAATGGTTCTCTACGAGATGTTCAAGGGAAGCCAGCCGGACCCTAAGGCAATGCTAAGGGCCAGAGGCCTTATAAAGTAATCAGAAACGGAGTCTCAGGTCTATTCCGGCCTGGGACGGGCGGCCGCGCTGCATGAATCCGGCGTTTCCGCTGTCGAAATAGAAGAGAGCATAATCTTTATCCAAGATATTGCTGCACCAGAGGGAAACCTCCAGAGACGCATAGCCGCTTCTGGAGGATTTCTTTTTGCCCACAGAGTAAGTAATCCTACCGCCCACAAGACCGTAGAAATTCTGGCTTACGTCGTTAGCCTCTGTAAAGTAAACCTTTCCAAGACCTGTGTAGTCCGCTCCGATTGAAAGCTTGCCGCTCAGCCCAAGGTCAAAGCCGTAAGAAGCAGCCAGATGAAGCGTGTGCTTTGGGGCAAACGGAACATATTTATCCTTGTAGTCCCTTTCCTCAAGTATTCGCTTACCTTCCTTTGTAACAGACACTTGCGTAAGGTTCCTGGTAAATTTCGCATCTGTATATCCGTAATCTGCGATGAAATTCAGCCCGTAAACCGGCTGGAAGATGAGTGATATCTCTCCACCCAGGCTGCGGCTTCTTCCGGCATTGGAAGTATAGCGGCCCATTCCGCTTTCCACAAAGCGGGAAACCTGCTGGTCCTTCACTTTCATGTAGAACAGGCTCATATCCATACTCAGTCTCGAATCCGCAGAGGTGAAATGCCCTCCTATCTCGTGGTTCCAGGCAAACTCCGGCTTGTACCTGAGTGCCTCGTTAATCGTCTCGTCGTTCTCCAGAGTACCCACATTTTTCTGCAGGTCTGTCTGCATGTAATCGCTGAGCATCTGGATATTGAATCCTCCTCCGCGATAGCCTTTTGCAGCCATTATGTATATGTTGTTCCTGGAGTTGAAGTCATACTTGAGAGCCACCCTCGGCAAAACCGGAATTGCCTCCTGATATTGCTTTCCCAGGTACTCCACGTTGTAGCTACCCTCCGATGTCCTTCCCATCATGGTCATCTGGTAGTTCATGGCGCAGCTTGTGGCATAGTCAATCTTGACCTTCTCGTAGTCAAACCTTACAGCCAGGGTTGCGGACAGGCCTTTCGCCCCGAAGATATCGTTGAACACGCTCTGGTGGAAAATTGCTCCACCGTATGACGGAAGGTGGAAAAGCCCGGGCACGGCCATAAAGTCATCCGTAAGCCTAACCTTAACGGGAGAATGGGCCATAGCGGCATCCATTGTTGCCTGAAGAGAAGAAACAAAGTCGCTTCCGAATGTCATAGGGGTATAGTTCCTGTTCCACTGGTAAAACCCGGAAACTCCTGTGGAATAATCCATTCCGCCCCAGAATTCATTCCATTTGCCCTTTACCATAACCTCCTGGCTGATGGTATTTTGCAACTGATTCTGGTTCATTGTAAAGCGGTCTGCCGGAGAATAGTCCGTATCCATGGTCATCCTGTCTTTAAGGTACTGCCATGCAGATGTGGAAACAATCTCAACTCCGGAAGCTGAGGCATATCTGGTTATCAGGCCGGTATTCAGAAGATTACGGCGGTAACTGCTCTTGTAGTTGTAAGACGGCAGGGAAAACTCCCCGGTTGCCTTGTCGAATGCTCCGTACGGGTAGCCTCCGTCATCATTGTACTCGTAGCTCACGTTCAGGTCCAGGGACAACCCTGAAACAGGCTTCCATATTCCGTGCATCCGGCCTCCCGCACTGGAACCTTTGTCTATCTTCTTCCCGGTAAACTCATTCCTGTAGAATCCTCCGCTATAGTCGTAGAAACCTCCAGCGGAAAATGCAAACTTAGGGCTGATCCTATGATAATGAGTCAAATAGGCCTTGTATCCGTTCTTAGTGGCAGCGCTCAGCATCAGGTCTGTACCGCTGTAGTCAAACGGGCTTTTGGTCCTCACGTTTATCAGTCCGCCCATCGTGTTCCTTCCATACAATGTTCCCTGAGGCCCACGCAGCACCTCCACCCTCTCTATATCCGAATAGTCAAAGTCAAAGCCGGACTTATCGAAGTACGGAATGCCATCCACATATATTCCAACGGCCGGAGAATTGATTCTGGAACCGATTCCCCTTATGTAAATGGAAGACGTGTATTTTGTCCCGTAATCCGGGATGTAGAGATTCGGTACCAGACCTGTCAGACTCTTCATGGAGAACACCCTGTTCTCATCCATAGCCTTCCTCTGCACAATCGAGGAGGAAACCGGCTGGTTCCTCAGAACCCTGTTCTCCTTGGGAGAATCCACAACCCACAGGCTCTCAATAGAATACTCAGCGATGGTATCTTTCTGGCCCCAAGCGAATCCGCAACTCAAAAAGGCGATAGACAGCAACCCTGCCCTTATCCCGATGGAAATACTCTTAGTCATAGGCCGCAAATGTATAACTATTTCGCCATATTATAATCGGAGATGAAGAGGATTTCCGTGGAGACTTCCCCTATCCAGCCGGCTTTGTCGCAAACTGCGGTCTGAATCTTTACAAAGTCTATGTACTTGAGGTTGGCTGGTTTACCGTCCCAGGTAACTGCATCGCTGATCTTGAAGTGGTTGTCTGAAGGGCCTCCTGAAGAGTTGTCATCTGAAGAGAGGCGGTCTATTGTACTGAAGTTGTCTGCATAACCCCAGTCAAAATCACCGTTAATCCAGCTGTTCGGGCTGACTTCCTGTGTCCTTGATATCAGCTTTGAGCCGTAAAGGGTGTAGGAAGATGTCTTTACCCAGTTCGGGTAATAATAGTCTTGGGAATGATAAGCGGCAAGGTAATCCACGCTGCCGAACTTGCCGTCTGAGGCTATCCACTGAACGCTGGATTTGGCGGCAGGCTTGTAATATGTAATTGCGTAATCCTTTGTCTGATAGGCATAATCGCTGCCCTTGAGTTCATACCAGGTATCGTCCGGTAGGCCATTTCCGTTCTCGTCCTGCATCACCCAGATGATGCCAGGCTCTGAGGAATTGTGGAACGCGTTACCGGTGATGGCAATGTTATAGCCCCCGTCGTTTTCCACGCTGTGATCAAAGCCGGCCACAATATATCCACCCCAAGCTCCCAAAGAAACGTAAGTCTTGGCCTCCATCCTCTTCTGCGCCCATGCACAAGCCTCTTCCATAGTGTTGGCCGTAAAGCCATCGTTTATGAACTGCCCCGGAGCCGGCATATATTCGTAGATTTTGTTCCACGGAGCCTTGCCGCCGGTACGCTTGTATGTTCCTTCCGGAGCGCATACGTTTACTGTCAAGGTCTTGGACTGGGAACGGTAGGAATTGTTCATTGTAACCTCAAGCGTATGAGCCCCTACACTTTCTTCTTCACACACGTAATACGGTTCAGAAGATTCCTTGACCTTTGCCCCGTCAAGAGTCCAGGTGAATTTGGCGTCAAAAGCGTTTTCAATGCCGCGTATAAGTATCCTTATGCTTCTTCCTGTTGAATAGTTGTAAGTATCTGATTCAAAGTTCCATTTGAAAGGCATATCCTTCTCCTCCAGAACCTTTGCGGTAAAGGAAACTGAAGCTTGCCCGTCCTCGTTCCTGGCGGTGAACTTGAAGTTATGCGTTCCTGTCTTGGAAGCGGTGTATTTGTAGGATTTGGCGGTGGAGACTTCCGCTCCGTCCACACTCCAGCTGAACGTTACGCCTTCCGAAGGAGAAACCTCCGGGCTGAACTCGTGCTCCGAGCCTTTAAGGAAAGCAAAGCCGTCCTGAGGAACAGCCAGACCAATGACAGGAATGACTTTCTCCGCCACGGTTACCTTAACCTCCAGGCTGGCGCTGCCGTTTGAAGTTGTTGCAGTTACCTTGGGATAATAAATGCCGGGAGTGTTAGACGAGAATGCAAGATTGCGGGTTGTGGCTATAACCTTTCCGTCCAGAACCCACTGGATTGTTGCACCGTCTGCATTTGTGTACGTGGGAGAAATGGTAAC
>JAFZMA010000212.1 GCA_017551215.1 Bacteroidales bacterium
CTCGAGAACTTCCTGAACGGCCTGAAGGTACTCATTTTCACCAGGATGCTTAGCAGCCAGGTTAGCCATTATTTCAGCTGTTTTCATATTAAATTATGATTTTAAAAATTGGTTTTGTTATAATGTGTGTGTAAATAAATTTCTTTTTCCTCAGCGATTATTCCACTGTCCATGTAGCACCGCTGTGAAGCAATTCGTCCATGGAGTGGATCTTGGCCTTAGCCTTGACTTCCTCCATCTGCTCATAGATGCTGTCGTCGTAAGTCTTGTCTTCCACATCGCGGATAACACCCAGAGCCACAGGGAAATCAGGGCCCTTCATGTCTACCAGCATGGAGTGGATTCCAAAGTTGTTCTCCTTTGAATTGTGCACCAGAAGGTCTTTCTCCGTGATTCCGTTCTCTCCAAGCTTTACAACCTTGAGCTTCAGACCGTCCAGAACAATTCCCTTATCTCTGTCCTTTCCGAATATCATAGGTTCTCCATCGCGGAGGATGATGGTGCGGTCTGCCCTGACGGCACGGTCGGAAATGTCTGCATGGGTTCCATTATTGTAAATCATGCAGTTAACCAGCATCTCCATTACGGAAGTTCCGTCGTGCATGGCGGCCCTTACCATAATCTCCTGGTTGAGCGCGAGTTCGCTATCCAGGCTTCTGGCAAAGAAAGTTCCCCTTGCTCCGAGTACTAGTTCTCCAGGAGTAAACGGATACTCAACTGTTCCGTAAGGAGAAGTCTTGGTAACCATTCCGAACTTGGAAGTTGGAGAATACTGTCCCTTGGTCAGGCCGTATATCCTGTTGTTAAAGAGGATGATATTCACGTCTATGTTACGGCGGATCTCGTGGATGAAGTGGTTTCCGCCTATGGCCAGAGCGTCTCCGTCTCCTGTCATCTGCCATACGGAAAGCTTAGGGTTTCCAACCTTCATTCCTGTAGCCAGAGCGCCTGCCCTACCGTGGATTCCGTGGAAACCGTAAGTGTTCATGTAGTAAGGGAAACGGCTGGAACAGCCAATACCCGAGACAAATACGAACTGCTCTCTGGTATATCCCCTCTTCTCGCAAATCTCCGGCATAGCCCTGAGAACGGCGGCGAGTATTGCGTGGTCTCCGCAACCCGGACACCACTTTACTATCTGATCGCTTTTGAAATCTTGCTGTGTGTATTTCATAACTTTTCCTCCGCGATTAAAGGCTCTTTACTTTATCCACAATCTCGTGAACCATGAAAGGCTGACCCTGTACTTTATTGAGCTGCAGATACTTGAACTGAGGCAACTTTGCTCTCAAATAGTCTGCAAACTGTCCGCTGTTGAGCTCGCACACCAGAATCTTCTTATAGTGGCTGAATACCTCTGCAGTGTTCTTAGGCAGCGGATTTATGTAGTCGAAGTGAGCGAATCCAAGGCTCTTGCCTTCTTCAAACAGCTGAGATGCAGCCGTGTAGAGGTGCCCGTAGGTTCCTCCCCAGCCAACCAGCAGGACATCTGCCTCCTTCTGTCCGTAAACTTCCAGCTCCGGAATGAAGTCCGCCATCATCTCCAGCTTCTTGGCGCGGTTTGCCACCATCATCTCATGAACCTCAGGGTCAGAAGAAACGGCTCCGGCAGGAGTCTTCTCCAGACCGCCTACCCTATGCTCCAGACCAGGAGTTCCAGGGATGGCCCACTTTCTTACGAAGGTCTTTGGATCTCTCTCGAACGGCTTGAACTTGCCATCGCACTCGGTTATGATTGGAGGATGGATTTCCGGGAAATCGCTCATGGAAGGAATCTTCCAAGGCTCGCTTCCGTTTCCAAGGTAACCCTCTGAAAGGAAGACAACTGGCATCATGTGCTCCATAGCGAACTTGGCAGCGTAGAAAGCCGCGCGGAAGCAATCGCTTGGAGTGCGGGCAGCCATCACCATAACCGGGCACTCTCCGTTTCTTCCGTAGAGAGCCTGGCCAAGGTCTGTCTGCTCTGTCTTGGTAGGAATACCGGTGGAAGGGCCGCTGCGCTGAACATCCACTACAACAAGAGGAAGCTCGGCGATGACAGCAAGTCCCAGAGCCTCGCTCTTGAGAGAAAGACCAGGACCGGAAGTTGTGGTGACAGCCATGTTGCCGGCGTATGCGGCACCTATGGATGTACATATTCCGGAGATCTCGTCCTCGCACTGCATTGTCTTTACATTCAGGTTCTTGTGAATGGCAAGCTCTTCCAGGATTGCGGTTGCCGGAGTGATAGGATAAGAGCCTACGAACATAGGCCTTCCGCTCTTCTCGCATGCTGCAATCAGTCCCCATGCTGTAGCCTGGTTTCCGTTGATGCTGCGGTAAACGCCTTTCTCCTGCTTGGCCGGTTCTACAGTGTATGTATTGCCAATTGCGTGAGTATTGTGAGCATAGTTGTAACCATCGTTGAGCACCTTGATATTAGGCTCTATAAGATCCGGCTTCTTGGCAAATTTCTTCCTCAGATATTCCTCAGTGAAATGCAGCGGACGGTTGAACATGAAATAGCACATTCCAAGGGTGAAGATGTTCTTGCACCTTACAATGGACTTGATGTCCATTCCGCTGTCTTTCAGGCTCTCCTTTGTGAGAGAGGTTATAGGAGCCCATATCACGTTGTAATCCTGGAGATTGAGTTCCTGTACCGGATCCATGGTCTTGAAGCCGGCCTTCTGAAGGCCCTGCTCGTCAAAGGAATCCTGGTCCAGGATTATGCTTCCGCCAGGTTTTGCAAACTTGGCATTTGCCATAAGTGCGGCCGGGTTCATAGACACCAGGACATCTGCAAGATCTCCAGGGGTCTTTACATTGCTCTGACCTATATGCACTTGAAAACCGGACACGCCTGATACGGTGCCCTGTGGAGCTCTGATTTCAGCTGGATAATCCGGGAATGTAGAAATCTCATTTCCGTACAGTGCGGAAGCGTCTGCAAACAGAGTTCCCGTAAGCTGCATTCCATCTCCGGAGTCTCCGGTGAATCGGATTACCACATCTTTTACGTCAACCACTTTACGTTCCATAAATAATATTAACGATTCGAGTGTAGAAATACTTTCAATTATTCATCAAAATATTTCCAAATATAGGTAATCTTTCAACCTCAAGCAACAAAATCACTATAATTTTTAAACAAAACCATTAACACCGATATAGGACGGCACTCTATGCCGTTTTTAGTGCATCGGCAAAAAAAAGTACGGTCTCATTAAAAAGACCGTACATATAAAAAACTTCTTTTCTTATAATCAGCCGCGCCAGCGGTTTCAATTATTGAAACTGAGTAGGTTGAGTCTTACTAGCCGGGATACCGAGCTCGCTCTTTACAAGAGGCAGCAGGTTAACGGTGTTTGCATCGTTGATGTAAACAAGCGCTCCGGATGAAAGATCAATGACGTAAGCCAGTCCCTGAGCCTTGGCTACTTTCTCGATAGCCTCAAAAGCCTTCTTCATAACCGGCTCCATAAGGGTATTCTGACGTGCGGAGAAATCCTGTTCTGCTGTCTGCTGATACTGGCGGATACGCTGCTCAAGGCTGGTGATTTCTTCCTCCTTAACCTTCTTTACAGACTCGCTCCATCCGGCACTCTTCTCCTGATAATCCTTAATCTTGGCATTATAGTCATCTCCCATGGCTGAAAGGGTTTCCTGAAGCTCCTTTGCAAGCTTCTGGAGTTTTACCATCGCTGAGTCTCTTTCAGGCATAAGAGCCACTATTTCCTGTGAATTGATATGGCCTAACTTCTGCTGGGCAGAAGCTTTGGTTGGCATAAAGGCTGCACCCAGGATAAAAGCTGCAGCCAGAATCATGATTGTCTTCTTCATAATTGTATCTATTTATTTTGCTTGTTATTCTATTTGATTGTAGGATAGACGCTTATAACCTTACTGCTGAGGTCTGCGTCACTTGCCGCATAAACAACGCCCTCTGTAGTGGCGATATCTATAATAAGCATATAACCTCCATCCTCAGCCACTTTGTCTATGGCCTTCTGTACCCTTTCCTTAATAGGATCCAGGAGTTCCTGGCTCTTCTTCTGCATAACGCCATCCTGTCCAAAGTAAGACTGCTGCTTCTGCTTGGCTGCCTTCTCCTTGGCAATAATCTGCTCTTCCTTGGCCTGCCTCTGGGCAGCGCTCAGGGAAACTTTCTGCTTCTGGTAATTATTGTAAAGAGTCTCTATCTCGGAAAAGTCTTTCTTGACTTCTTCCTGATACTGTTTGCTCAAAGCCTCAAGCTTTTCTGCCGCTACCTTATACTCAGGAATTGCCTCAAGTATGGTTTCCGTATTCACATAGCCGCATTTCTGCGGAACATTTTGCGCCGCTGCACTAAGGCAGATCAGCGATGCCAATGCAAGAACCACTAACTTTTTCATATCTTCTAATTTTTGAATGTTGTTCCGTTTTAACTGTTGTTCAGGCGTTTATCAGAACTGCTGGCCAATCACAAAGTGGAACTGGCTTCCACCTTTCTTCTTGCCCTCGTTTGGAACAGGATCGAATCCGTAGCCCCAGTCTATACCCATCAGACCAACCATCGGGAGCATGATTCTCACACCGATTCCGGCACTTCTCTTTATCTCGAACGGATTGAATCCGCCAATCTCGCTCCAGCAGTTTCCGCCCTCCAGGAAGGCTAACGCAAATATCGTGCTCGATGGCTGAAGGATGAGCGGATATCTGAGTTCCAGAGTGAATTTATCATATACGTGACCAACGTACGCGTTGTTCTCTATAGGAGTCAGGGAGTAGTTAGGATAACCTCTCAGGGAGATAATGTCGGAACCGTAAGTGTTGTAGCCGCTCATTCCGTCTCCACCTACCTCGAATCCCTCGAACGGAGAATAGCCCAGGCTCTTCTTGTAGTATCCCAGATAGCCCCAGTTGGCTGCAGCCCTGAATACCAGGTTCTTGACCAGGGACAGATAGATATCTCCCTTGAACTGCCACTTGTGGTACTCTATCCACTTGTACTTTTCCGTAGCGTCCATGTGCTTGTAATCGCGATGGCCTCTCATCAGAGAATAAGGCGGAGTCAGCTGCAGGGTAAATGTGAAGTCCGAACCGCCTCTCGGGAAGATAGGCTGGTCCGTGGAATTCCTCTCGAGTCCTACAGTATAGCTGAAGTTGTGGCTCTTTCCGGTATCGAACAGGAAGTTATAGTACCATTTCTGCAGTTTGTAGGTTTGCCAGCTCAGCGAATGGAAAAGCACAAAGTAGTTGTCCGGCCAGTTGAGCCTGCTTCCCAAGCTTGCGCTAACTCCGTAAACTTCCATGTACTGGTCTGAATGCCTGTAGAAATACGTGGAATTTGTCTGGCGTGTGTAGTATGTGGAGACACTCAGGCTCACAGGCTTGTTGCCTAAAAGCCAAGGTTCTGCAAAGCTTGCGGACAAAGCGGTGTAATATGTTCCGCTGGTCTGGAACCTTATGGAAAGATTCTGTCCGTCTCCAAGAGGTACCGGCCTCCATGCCCTCTTCTTGAATACTCTCTTGATAGCAAAGTTATTGAAGCTCAATCCCAATGTTCCTACGAACGTATTGCCGCCCCAACCTCCGGAAAGCTCTACGTGGCTGTCCGGTTTCTCCTCCAGGTTGTAGGAAATGTCCACAGTATTCTTGTTGGCGTCCGGCACAACGCTGTAGCCTGTTCCTGTCTGGAACACTTCCGGATTAAAGTGTCCGATACTGGAAAGTTCCCTGATGGATCTCTCAAAATCAGACTGGGAATAAAGGTATCCCGGTTTGGTAAACACGGCACGTCTGGCTATCTTCTCTGCGGTAATGTTGTTTCCGTTGATTATGATCTTGTTAAAGGTAGCTGGCTTGCCCTCGTAGATTCTCATTTCCACATCTACGGAGTCGTTCTGGATACTCTTCTCAACAGGAAGAACGTTGAAGAAAAGATAACCGTTATCGGTATACATTTTCTTTACGTCCGGTTCCATCTGCTTTGCGTCTCCAAACAGACGCTTGTCCATGGTAACCAGGTCATAGATATCTCCTTTCTTGATTCTCAGTACCTGATTCAGCTGATCCGTGGAATATATGCTGTTTCCGGTCCAGGTAATGTCCCTGAAATAGTAACGGTCCCCCTCCTCAAGAGTGAAATCTATGGCAAGACGGTCGTCTGTCATATAGTACATCGTATCCTTGAGGATGCGGGCATCGCGGTATCCCTGTTCGTTGAAGGCAGAAATCAGGTTAACCTTGTCCTCCGCATATTCTTTCTGCTTGAATTTCTTGGATTTGAAGAAGTTCTGGAGCCTCTTGTCACGAGTATGCTTCATGCTCTTGACAAGCTTGCGCTCTGAAAGATTCTCGTTTCCGGTAAATGTGATGCGGCCAATCTTTACGCGCGGGCCGCGGTCTATGTCGAATGTAACCCTGACAGCATTCTGAATTACAGGATCTTCTTCCTGTAGAACCTTGACCTCGCACTTAAGGAAACCTTTCTCGTGGAAATATTTCTTGATGATGTTTGTGGAAGATTCTATTATGTAGTCAGACAGTTCTGAACCCCTCTTGAGTTTCAGCCTCTCGTTTAAGTCTGACTTCTGCCCGTTGCGGATTCCGCTGAACTGCCAGCGGGAAACTCTCGGACGTTCAGCAAGATGCAGACCCAGCCACACGGTATCCTTTGCAGACGAGAGAGAGTCTATGAAAAAGCCGGCATCTGAAAAATATCTCTGAGCCCAAACCCTTTTGAGGATATCGGACAGCTCTATACTCGGAATTGTGATTTTGTCTCCCTTGTTAAGACCGGTAACGGAAAGAATCTGTTCCTCGCTAAGATATTTGATACCGGTAACTCTGATTCCACCTATAACGTAGGTTTTGGGACTGGTGTAGTCTACTTCCTGTGCGGACAAAGACAACGGCAGAATCATCAGAATGCAAGCAATTGTCAGCTTAAATATTTTCATCTGTCACTCATTATTCGGTTTAACCTTGCCAAATCTCCTGTCTCTTTTAGCGTACGCCTCCAAGGCAAGATGGAACTCTTTTTTGCGAAAATCAGGCCAAAGAGTGTCCGTAAAATAAAACTCTGAATATGCAGTCTGCCAAAGCAGGTAATTGCTAATCCTCTCTTCTCCGCTGGTGCGTATAAGAAGGTCAGGATCAGGAATTCCCGCAGTAACAAGATAATGGTCCATATCCTCGGAAGCCATTTGTTTGCCAGGATTTTCCTCAGCGAACCTGTTGGCTGCCTGAACAATATCCCACTTGCCGCTGTAGTTCAGCATCACAACCAGCGTGGTGCCGCTGCCCGCGGAAGTGGCTTCCATAAGACCGTTTATGGCAGAGCGGAGATCTTCTGAAAGCTGCTGGAGATTACCCAGCATGAGTACGCGTACCCTGTTCTTTATCAAATACTTGGTTTCCCTCTCTATAGCCTTGAGCATAAGAGTCCAAAGCCCCTGGACCTCTCCGGAAGGGCGGCCCCAGTTCTCTGTTGAAAAGGCGAAAAGGCTCAGGTATTTGATTTTCATCTCCACCGCAAACTCCAGGCAGGCGCGAACACTCTCCACACCCTCCTTATGGCCTTCCAGTCTGTCCAGCCCGCGGGATTTGGCCCAGCGTCCGTTACCGTCCATAATGATGGAAACGTGTTGCGGTATTTTTGAAATCTCTTCCATAAAATGCATATAGACGGCAAATATAACAATTTTGCGCCAACTCCTCTATATAGAATTGCGCCAGTCTGCCCCCCAGTATAATTTTCTGCTGAGGGCTTCCATGAAACCGTTGTCCGGGCTCACGATTTCAAGCTCCGTGGAAGAGGCGGTAAACACCGCAGTCTCCCCGTCCGGAATAGAAAAAGAACGGTTGTCTGCGCTTAGGGTTGCGTCTTTATATCTTGTGGAAAAACTGACTTCTATGGTTGCCTTGTCAGAAACAACCAATGGACGGATGTTCAGGTTATGCGGTGCTACCGGCACTATAATCAGCACTTTGCATCCCGGCATAACTATAGGCCCGCCGGCACTCATGGAATAGGCGGTAGAACCGGTGGCAGATGCCACAAGAACTCCGTCCGCCATGTAGCGCGGGATTGGTTCACCGTCTACCTTGATTCCGAGTTCCAGCACAGCCGGGCCCTTTCTCTGGACAGAAAACTCGTTCAGGGCGTATGGGCAGAAATCCTGAGGCATGCTCTTGCAGCTCATCTTGAGCAGAGTACGCTTTTCCGTGCGGAAATTTCCTTTTATCAGGGCGGATATTCCTTCCACTTTGGATGTGGTCAAAAAACCAAGTCTTCCGAAGTTTATTCCGGCAACCGGAATCTTCTTTCCTATTACCAGAGGAACGCTGGACAGGAAAGTACCGTCTCCTCCAAGGGAAAGCAGCAGTCCGGTATCTTCCGGAATGTCTTCTGCGGATGAAAAATATGAAGAATCCTTGAATCCCAAAGAAGGATATATACTTTTAACATAACGCAGGAAAGGCTCGTAGAAAACCACCTCGGACGCGGATTCCTCCACTATCCGCAACACTTCCTCCAAACGCGGCAGAGAAGTCTTGTCTACGGTTCTTCCGAAAATTGCAACTTTCATATATGCCAATTTTTCGCAAGTTAGGCATAATTTCATAAATTTGTAAATATGGAAACAAGACTTAGCGTAAACATAAATAAGATTGCCACCCTGAGAAACGCCAGGGGCGGCAATATGCCCAATGTGGTAAAATGCGCACTGGATTGCGAAAGGTTCGGAGCGCAGGGAATAACCGTTCATCCGAGGCCGGACGAAAGGCACATAAAAAGACAGGATGTGCTGGATTTGAAGCCGCTGCTTTCTACCGAATTCAACATAGAGGGCAACCCCAAGGAAGCTTTCAATAAACTGGTTCTCAGCGTACTGCCAGCTCAGGTAACTCTTGTCCCCGATGCGGAAAACGTTCTTACCTCAAATGCCGGATGGAACACAGTGGCCAACCGGGATTTCCTTAAGGCCATCTGCAAGATGTTCAAGGATGCCGGCATCAGGGTATCCATTTTTGTGGACCCTGTTGAGGAAATGATAATCGGAGCAGCCGAATGCGGATGTGACCGCGTAGAGCTCTATACGGAAGCCTACGCCAGGGATTACCACAAAAACCGCGACCAGGCGATAGAGCCTTATTACAAGGCAGCCGTCCAGGCCCAAAAATGCGGACTTGGCCTGAATGCCGGGCACGATCTGAATCTGGACAACCTGAGGTTTTTTGCCCAGACCATTCCGGGACTTCTGGAAGTATCCATAGGACATGCCCTGATTTGCGATGCCCTGTATCTGGGATTGGAGAACACAATCCGGGCTTACAGAAGGGAGTTGCTGTAATTTTTACTACATTTGCAGCCTGCTTGAAAATTTATAAACGTAACATACATCAAGATGAAACAGATTAAGAAACTTCTTTGCATTGCGATTGCCGCTGCATTTGCCGTTTCCTGCAACCAGAAACCTAACAACAATACCGTAACCGAGGGCACAGCAGCTGCTCCTCAGGCAGGAAGCATCGTATATATCGAGCTGGACTCCATTGTTGCCAAATTCGACATGTACAACGATCTCAAGAGCGAACTTGAGGTTAAGGTCCAGAAGATTCAGAACGAACTGCAGTCAAAGGGAAGAGCATTCGAGAACGAGGTTAAGGATTTCCAGAACAAGATCAACAAGGGCCTGATGACCCAGTCAGAGGCTGAGGAAAAGAACCGCGTGCTTACCAACCGCCAGGCAGACCTCCAGAGTCTGAGCCAGAGGAAAGAGGCTGAAATCCAGGAAGAAAACGCCGTTATGATGAACAAGGTCATGGATGCCATAGAGACATTTGTAAACAAGTACAACGAGGAGAAGAAATTCGCTCTCATCCTCACTGGCGTGTTTACCGGCGATCCTTCCCTCAACATAACAAACGACATTGTAGAGGGCCTCAACGAGGAATATGTGCAGAACAAGAAAAAGGCCGTTTCCTCAGATACTGAAACAGAGAAGAAGACAGAGGAAACAAAGGCAAAGTAGCCTGAAATGAGGATTGCAATTCTTTCTTGCTTTTACCCGTTCAGGGGAGGGATATCGCAGTTCAACACCTACTTGCTGAAGGAGCTTTCCAAGAAGCACACCGTAAAGGCGTTCAACTTCAAAAGGCAATATCCCGGCATCCTCTTTCCCGGTAAAACCCAGAAAGTTGCAGCAGACGACAGTGCTCTCCCCGTAGAGTCCGAAGCCCTGCTGGACACCGCAAATCCTTTCACTTACATCCGGACTGCAAAGGCCATTGCGGCTTTCAGGCCGGATGTTCTGCTTACAAGATACTGGATGAGCTATTTTGCTCCCTCTCTTGGAAGCGTATGCGGCAAGACCGCAAAACTGCTTAAAAAGCATGGCTTCGGAGAAACCGGAAAATTCCGGACGGTTGCCATCGCAGACAATATAATTCCTCACGAGAGGCATTTCTTCGATATCCCGCTCGCCAAATACTTTGTAAAACGGCAGAGCGGGATTGTTACGCTCAGTCATGCCGTGGAGGAGCAGCTGAAAGATATCTGTCCGGGCGTAAAAAGCACCACCATACCCCACCCCCTGTATTCCAATTTCGGAGAAAAGACTGATACTCTCCAGGCAAGGCGCCAGCTTGGAATCAAGGGAACAGACGAGGAAGTCCTCCGCAGGAAAGTCCTCCTGTTCTTCGGGCTCATAAGGGATTACAAAGGTCTGGACATTTTGCTGGAAGCTCTGCCGCTGCTGGACAGCTCCTACACTCTAATTGTTGCCGGAGAACCCTACGGGAGCTTTGACAAATACCGCCAGATCATAGAATCTGAGAGGTTTGCGCCTGTAAAGGATAACCTCATACTCATCGACAGATATATCCCTGACGGAGAGGTGAAAACCTATTTCAGCGCTGCGGACGTGAGCGTGCTCCCTTACCGCTCCGCCACCCAGAGCGGCATCAGTTCCATATCGTGGAACTTTGATGTTCCGCTCATCACCACTCCGGTGGGCGGGCTTGTGGAAAGCGTGGGCAAAGCCGGAACCGGAATGCTGGCGGAAAGCATAACTCCTCAAGCCATTGCATCTGCAGTGGAGAAATACTTTGCAGAAAACAGGAAAGAAGAGTATCTTTACAACATCTCCCGCCTTAAGGAAGAATTGGGCTGGGAGGCTTTCGCATCTAAACTGGAAGATTTTATAAACACTTTATAGCCAAATGGATTCCATAGTAAAAACCGATTTCGACTTCAAGGATCTTACCGGAAAATATGTTGGGAAGGTCCGGGACGTGTATTTCATCAGAGACAAGTACATGGTTATGGTTGCAACGGACAGGATTTCTGCATTCGATGTGGTGCTTCCGCGTGGAATCCCATACAAGGGACAGGTTCTCAACCAGATAGCCTCAAAGTTCCTGGACTCTACCCAGGATATTGTACGCAACTGGAAAATTGCCTGCCCGGATCCTATGGTCACAGTTGGCTACAAATGCCAGCCGCTACCGGTGGAAATGATTGTAAGAGGCTATCTTACCGGAAGTTCCTGGAGAAGCTACAAGGCCGGTGCTAGGCAGATATGTGGAGTTGATATTCCGGACGGTATGCGCGAACACCAGAAGTTCGACCATCCGATTGTAACCCCTACCACCAAGGCGGAGATTGGCGGGCACGACCAGGACATTTCCAAGGAAGAGATTATTGCTAAAGGACTCATTCCTGCGGATATTTACGCCAAGGTGGAAGACGCCGCGCTCAAGCTATTTGAAAGAGGAACTGAGATAGCAAGGCAAAGAGGCCTGATACTTGTAGACACAAAATACGAGTTCGGACTTCTGGACGGAGAAGTCTGCCTGATGGACGAAATCCATACGCCAGATTCTTCCAGGTATTTTTATCTGGACGGTTATCAGGAAAGGTTTGACAAAGGAGAGCCTCAGAAGCAGCTGTCCAAGGAGTTCGTAAGGGAGTGGCTTATGGCTAACGGTTTCCAGGGCAGGAGCGGAGAGAAAGTTCCAGAGATGACAGATGAAATTGTCAAAGGGATTTCTGACCGCTACATAGAACTCTACGAGGCAGTTACGGCAGAGAAGTTTGCCGGTCAGCCTTACGATGGAGAAGTGTTCGAAAGAATAGAAGAAAACATAAAGAATATGCTGGCAAGGCTTTAAAAACCTATGACCATGAATCTCAGAAAAACAATCAGCAGTTTTGCTCTGCGTGCAGTTGCCACTTTAATAATGGCAGCTTCCGCGTCTCTTGCTACGGCTCAGGTGAAAATCACCATCTCTGACCAGATAGTAAGCGTCAAGGGAGAGAAGATGTATGTCCACAATGTGAAGAAGGGAGAAACCATATATTCCATTTGCAAGGCTTACGGCATTACGGCAGACGAGCTCCAGAGACAGAACCCGATTATCAGTGCCGGCCTCAAGGAAGGGCAACTCCTCTATATTCCTGTAAAAGCGGTAAATACCGTTAAAACAGAGGAAAAGGAAGACAATCCTCAGGCAGAAGAAACCCCGGAAAACCAGAACCCGAATTACATTATCCATAAAGTGAAATGGTATGAGGACCTGGATGAAATCGCTGAGAATTATGGAGTTTCCAAGGAAGAGATACTCTCTTTCAATAACATAAAGAAAAGAAAGGTCAAGACCGGTGTGGTGCTCAAGATTCCTGTAAAGCAGAATACAGAAAACCCTGTTAACATCGCTGAGAATGACCCTGGCAACCAGACAGATATTCCAGAGACAGATCCTGATGTGGAGACAGATACTACTCAGACTGTTACACCGGACAACTGGTCTATGCCGGAGATAGACAAGGCTCAAACCAGGACAGTTACATTGCTGCTTCCGCTTAACAGCGAGGGCAAGGCCAACGGCAATTACATGGATTTCTACAGCGGGGCCTTGATGGCTGTGGAGCAGATTAAAAGAGATGGCGGAAACATTCATCTTAACGTCATAGACTATGCTTCTTCTGACCTGACTTCCATCGCTGAGTCTGATAAGGTGGAAAATGCCGATATGCTGATTGGGCCAATTCGTTACGATGCTCTTAAGGAGTTTGTGGATGTGGCCAACCGCAACAGGATTCCTCTGGTTTCTCCACTCGATGCTGCAGCGGATTCTCTTCTGGAGGATTGTCCTTACCTGTTCCAGGCAGCCCTTTCCAAGCAGAGGCAGGCAGAGGCTCTTTCCGATATGATCGAGGAGAAATACCGCGCTTGCCAGAATCCTAACGTTATTCTGGTTTACAATGCCGAGTCTTCTCTTGCCTCCCAGGCGGAGTTGCTTAAGCAAGTGCTTGAGAACAAAGGCATTTACGTAGATAATGCCGGCGGAATAGGAGCCCTTTCCAACATGAGGAAAGACAAGGATAACATTGTAATTGTCCAGACTAACGCGGAGTCATACGCGGCAGAGGTTCTGAGGAACATAGACATAAAGATGATTCCTCCGGAGAAGGTGATTATTTTCGGAACTTCCAAATGGAAGGCATTCGAGACTGTGGACATGAACCTTTATTTCAAGTATAATCTCCAGATAAGCATGCCTTACAATGTGGACCTGGAAAGGGAAGAAGTTAAGCAGTTCATCCGCAAGTACCGTTCTCTCTACAAGAGGGAGCCTTCTGCTAACGCATTCAGCGGATTTGACATTGTGTATTTCTTCTGCCGCAATTCTATCCTTGGCATTAAAGAGTATGCGGAGAACCCGGACAACAGCAACGCTTCCAGCTATATGGAAAACATTCTGCTGCAACACAACATGCTGCAGCAGAAATACAAGTTCATAAGAAATTCCGGTGGAGGATGGTTCAATACGGCGGCTACTCAGGTTTCTTTCAATCCTGACTACACCATTACATCCCGCTAGAATTCTCCTTTCTCTATATCCTTAAAGTAATTGACGGTACCAACCTTGAGCTCCACGGTTGCGGCATCGTCACATACTATGATGCCCTTCTTGTGCATCTGAAGAATGGAAACCGTCCACATCTGGCTGATTCCTTCCTCTATTGCATGGCGCAAAGCCCTTGACTTGTTGTGGCCGTTAACCAGAATCAGAACCTCCTCTGCATCCATGATTGTTCCGACTCCCACGGTGAGGGCGGTCTTAGGAACAAGGTTGATGTCGTTGTTGAAGAACCTGGAATTTGCTATTATAGTGTCTGTTGTAAGATATTTTTGGCGAGTGCGGCTGGTCAGGGAAGAACCCGGTTCGTTGAAGGCGATGTGACCGTCCGGACCAATTCCGCCCATGAAAAGGTTGATTCCGCCATAGGATTTGATCTTCTCCTCGTAGCGTGCACATTCTGCCTGAAGGTCTTTTGCGTTTCCGTCCAGAATGTTGATGTTATCTTCCGGTATGTCTATGTGGCGGAAGAAAGTCTCCTTCATGAAAGTATGGTAGCTTTCCGGGTGATCCTCAGGTATTCCGACATATTCATCCATGTTGAATGTCACCACGTTCTTGAAGGAAATCTTGCCTTCTTTGTAGAAGTTAATAAGTTCCTTGTAGGTACCGATTGGAGTTGAACCGGTAGGAAGGCCCAGGACAAATGGACGCTCCTCTGTAGGGTTGAAGTCTGTAATTCTTTTTAGAATCAGCGATGCAGCCCATTTGGACATGTCTGCATACGACTTCCGGATAATTAGTCTCATAATATCTCGATTTTATTTATTTGTTTTCCAATAACACTTTTGCATTTGCAATCGCCTCTGGCGTAGTCTTTTCTCCGCTCAGAAGACGTGCAATTTCCATCACCCTTTCCTTTCCGTCTATGTAACGGATACGGATTGCAGACCTTCCGCCTTTATCCGTTTTCTTGTAAACCAGCAGATGGGCGTTTCCCTTGGAAGCCACCTGCGGAAGATGGGTTATGGATATCACCTGCATCACCTTCCCCATCTGCACAATCCGGCGTCCCATCTTGTCCGCTACGCTACCGCTTACACCAACGTCTATCTCATCGAAGAACATTGTTGGCATTTTCATGTATGAAGCCATCAGGCTCTTGATACACAGCATGATGCGAGACAGTTCCCCGCCGCTTGCAACCTTTTCCAGAGCCACAGCCTTCTCCTTTGGATTGGCGGTAAAAAGAATTTGTGCCTCGTCTTTTCCGTTTGGAGTAAAATCTTCTGCGGCTTTTACAGAAATATAAAGTTCTGCGGCCGGCATCTCAAGCTCCCTTATCATGCCAAGCAACGTCTTCTGCATCTTGGATGCGCCCTTAGCTCTTCTTTCTGAAAGTTCAGAAGAAAGCCTGTTGCGTTTTTCCCTGTGGGAAGCAAGGCTTTCAAGAATCTCGTTTCTGCGGTCTGTAAGAGTATCCGTTCCGGCAACTGTTTTGGCCAGTTCGTCTCTTAGGGCAATCAGTGCCTTCTCATCCTCTGCACCAAACCGTTTCATCAGAGAATACAGTGAACTCAAACGTTCCTCCACCTGGGCAAGCCTTGCAGGCGAATCCTGAATGCCTTCCGCAAATCTCTCAATATCAGAAGAAATGTCACGGCACTCTATCCTGCAACTTTCCAGCCTGCGTCCAAGTTCTTCCAGTTCAGGGACATAGGCAGCGCATTTCTCCATGCTTCTGGCCGCCTCCCTAAGACTGTGAACTACAGACTCCCCGTCTCCATCCAGCAAAGATGCCGCCTGAGACGAATTCTCCTTGAGCATAACCGCATTCTCCAGCCTGGAAAGCTCACTCTCAAGTTCAGCCGTCTCCCCAGCCTTCAGGCCTGCCTTGTCCAGCCTCTGGAAATCTGCCAAACGGCCGGATGTATCTTTTTCAGCCTCAGCGATTTTCTTCTCCACATCCTCCAGCTCTCTTTCCTGCTCTTTTACCACATGGTACTCTGCCTGGTATTTTTCAAGAATCGAATAATTTCCGCAGAAGCCGTCTATCATCTCCATCTGCCAGTTCCTGTCCGCAAGCAAGAGATTGCTGTGCTGGCCGTGAATATCAAGCAAAGACGAAGAAAGCTCCTCAACCTGAGAAGCCGTAACCGGACAATCGTCCACAAAGAAGCGGGAACGCATGGCAGGAGAAATCACCCTGCGTAAAATTTTCTGCTCCCCGCCTATATCAAAAACACCCTCCACCACACAGCTGCGGCTCTCGTCCCTGAAAATGGCTTTGTCTGCCCGGCCTCCGGATAAAAGAGAAACGGCGCCAAGCAAGACGGACTTGCCGGCACCGGTTTCACCAGTCATAATTACCAGACCGTCAGGAAACTCGATGTCTAGACTCTCTATGAGAGCATAGTTCTGTATGGTCAGATGAGTCAGCACTAAGATTCAATCTTGCGCCAGTAAATCTCTCCGTCCTGGAACTCCTTAACAGCCGTAAGAGTTGGCTTAGGAAGTTTCTCGTAGTGGCGGGATATTTCTATCTGCTCCCTATTCTCGTAAGTCTCTTCAAGAGTATCCGCAACATTGCCCTGGGAGAATTCCTCAAGCTTGTCGCTGAGCTCCTTCTTAAGCTCTGCAGCTATCTGGTTTGCCCTCTTTGCAATGATTACGACAGACTCGTAAATGTTACCTGTAGGTTCGCTGAGCTTGATCACGTCTCTGGTGACGGTATTGTCAGGAACCTTGTTTACTTTCTTCTCTTCCATATTGTATTTTATTCTGTTTCAGACAATTATTTCTTTTCTTCCTCTTTCTTGCCTTCCTTGGCCTTAGCCTTTGCCTCCTCGTAGATCTTCAGGGCCTCCTCCCTTTCCTTGCGGGCCTTGCGCCTTTGGTTCTGCTTCTGTGTGCCGGTGGTTTCCTCGTTCACCTTCTTGGCCACGGCACTGCGGCTTTCTGCCTCACGCACAGCCTTCTTTGCTTCCTTTATGGCCTTCTTTGTGTTGCGGCGGTCTGCACGGATATTCTTCTTAGCGGAGCGCGGAGTAGCCGCATCTTCCTTGGCAACCTGAGCTGCGGCGGCAACCTGAGCGGAGTCCAGTCCGGTCTTCAGGCCCACATGCTTCTGCGCCCTGACAAACAGCTGGTCAAGCTCCTTGCGCTCGTTAACCTTCGGAAACTCGCCGATAAAGTTGTAATAGTCATCTATGAAGGTCATGTACCTTTCCTTCTGCTTTTCCTTTATGCTGTTGAAAGCATATTTGTATGAGGACATTGCGGTGTAGTAAAGAATCTCCTCCCTATAGCGGTTATCGGAATTCTCCCTGAGAACAGTCTTCAGGGCATAGTGAGAAGACTTGTAGTCCTTCATAGTATAGTAAAGCTTGGCGCTTTCGTAAGCCTTTCTGTCCAGCCTCTCGCCAAATTCGTCCATCATGGCCTTGCACACATCGTAATACTCGCTCTGAGGATTGTCATACATGAACTCGGCGATTGTAGCCATTGCCTTCTGCGTTGGAACCTGATCCAGCTCCCATCTGTAGGTGCCCTCATACAGGCATTTGATTTTGAGAAACTTTGCCTCTTCCGACATTGCGCTTCTCGGGAAGACCTCAAGAAATTTGGTGAAGTTCTGCTCGGCTGTGATGTAGTCTCCGTAACGGAAATTGCTTAAGCCGTTGTAGAACTGCACGCTGTCCTCCTTGTCAGTACCCTGAGTCAGAAATATCATGCTCTCGAACAGAGTAGCCGCCTTGTTATACTTGCCCTTATTGTAATAATACATTGCACCCTTGAACCTCTCGTCCATATCCTGAGTGCGGAACAGGGATTCGTAATAGCTCTTGCAACCCGTAAAAGCCAAAAGCACAAAAAGAACGGCAGCGGTAACCTTTATTTTTCTCATCTTCATATCTCGTTATTGGCCCTGCAGGAAGCGGTCCGCCTCAATGGCAGCCCGGCAACCGGAAGCAGCGGCCGTAATAGCCTGTTTATAATGCACATCCGCAACGTCTCCGGCAGCAAACACGCCATTGACGCTGGTCTTTGGAGAATCCGGAAGAGTCTCTATGTAGCCCTCCTTGTCTGTCTTTATCCATGGGGCAAAAACCTCTGAATTAGGATGATGTCCTACAGCCAGAAAGACACCGGATACGGGAACTGTCCTGAGTTCTCCGGTGAATTTGTCTTCAATCTTTATGCCATTTACGCCCTTGAGATCTCCCACTACTTCCTTTGGAAGGCTGTTCCAAAGGATTTCTATATTCGGACGGGACACCACTTTCTGCTGCATGGCCTTGGAGGCTCTCATCTGGTCCCTGCGGATTATCATGTAGACCTTGTTGCACATACCGGCAAGATAAACAGCCTCTTCGCAGGCAGTATCCCCGCCTCCGATAACGGCCACGTCTTGCTTGCGGTAGAAGAATCCGTCGCAGGTTGCACAGGCGGAAACCCCGCTTCCACGGAATTCCGTCTCTCCCGGGATGCCCAGATACTTGGCGCTGGCTCCCGTTGCAATTATCAGCGTATCAGCCTCTACCGTAGAGGTTCCGTCTATTGTGACCGTGAACGGGCGCTTGGACAGATTGCAAGAGGTTATGGTTCCAGGCCGGATTTCCGCTCCTACCCTTTCCGCCTGGCGCCTCATGTTATCCACCAGAACGGTTCCGTCTACGCCATCCGGAAAGCCAGGGAAATTCTCCACGACTGTAGTGGTTGTAAGCTGGCCACCGAGTTCCATACCGCAGTACACCACAGGGCGCAGATTCGCCCTTGCAGCATAGATTGCGGCAGTATAACCGGCCGGACCGCTTCCGGCAATCAGGACTTTAATCCTCTCCATAATTCTCCAAATAGAGTTAGCCCGCAAATTTAGTAAAATTTGTCTCTAATATGAAAAACAAGCCTCTGGATCCAGACAAGAAGAAGAGAAAGTGCCCATCTGGAAAGAAGAATTATCCACCAGATTCCACCTACGGAAACGAACAGGACCAAATCCTCTATATTGCTGTGGGATATGCATATATGAGTGTTCAGCAATTGAATGTCCCTGTCCGAGATACGCCCCTTTTCCTTCTCCTGGAACATTACGGCGGCTCCGTAAGCCAAACCCAGGGTGTTTGCCACAATCCAGAGGAAAGACGTATCTGACGGCAATCCGAACAGTTTAAGGGGCCAGCGGATAACATCCGTCAGAACCTTCATTATTCCGAACTCGTTGAGAATCTGCTGAACAATAGACAATAAAAGTATCAGCACGCTCATCTTGAGGCAGAGTTTCAGGAGCGAGAGAGCCCAAGGGCCTATACTGGAAGCCAGGGTTATGTTCTCTGCCTCCACATGTCCCAGAGTTCCCTGAGCCTCGTACGGCATTATCCTGTTGAGAACGAATGCCAGAAACAGACCTCCCAAAGTCCTTTCCAGTACAATCCACAGAGCGGAAGAACCAGTCTTTTTCTGCACGGCGGTCTCCACTATCATGTTGTGGGAACAAAGCACCAGCACCGCCAGGATAGTTACGCTCCTTGCGCTCAGGTTCAACGATGCGCTTGCCGCTATCGCTGAGTAAACATTTACAAAATAGCCGCTTACGTATGCAAGTGCCGCTTCTCCCGGCAAGCCTATAAAGCTCATCACCGGTTCCAGGCTGCGGCTTATCAGGGGGAGTGCCCCCGTAAGACGGAGAATATAGATAATAACAGAAACTATGGCGGTGATCCTTATCACCCACCACATGGTCTTGAAGGCTCCCGGAAGGGCTTCCCTCAAACAATCGGACAGCCTCCCGCCGAAACTGCCGGCAGAAGGCTTATCTGTATTCTCTTTCAAGAAACTGTATGTATTAGTAGTTGTTTTCCTTTACCTGGAAGTAAGCCTGAGGATGCTTGCATGCAGGGCACTCTTTAGGAGCGGTCTTTCCCTTGTGGACATAACCGCAGTTACGGCACTTCCACTCTACAACCTCGTTCTTTTCGAACACTTTACCGCTCTTCAGATTCTTCAGAAGGGCAAGATATCTTTTCTCATGGGCTTTCTCTGCCACGGCAACTTCCTTGAAGCACTTTGCTATTTCAGGGAATCCCTCCTCCTTTGCAATCTTGGCAAACTCAGGATAGTCCTTGCTCCACTCCTCGTGCTCTCCGGCAGCGGATGCCTTCAGGTTTTCTGCAGTTGTACCTATGATGCCTGCCGGGAAAGTGGCCTTGATTTCCACCATTCCGCCCTCCAGGAACTTGAAGAACTTCTTTGCGTGTTCCTTCTCGTTATCTGCTGTCTCCGTGAAGATTGCGCTTATCTGTTCAAAGCCCTCCTTCTTGGCTGCGCTGGCAAAGAAAGTGTAGCGGTTTCTGGCCTGGCTCTCTCCGGCAAATGCCGTGAGCAGGTTCTTTTCGGTCTTGGTTCCTTTTAAAC
>JAFZMA010000003.1 GCA_017551215.1 Bacteroidales bacterium
GTTGCAAAGCCTGTCGAGCGGATAGTTCATCGGCTCCCCGCCAGTAATGACTATGGCCTTTGCTGGCGTTGCAGCGGCCTGGCGCACTATCTCCTCAATCTCCACCGGCGGAAAACGGTCCGGGTTCCAGCTCTCCTTGCTGTCGCACCAGCGGCAACCCACGTCGCAACCGCCCAGACGGATGAAGAACGCCGGCTTGCCAGTGTGAAAGCCCTCACCCTGAATGGTGTAGAAGCTCTCCACAAGCGGCAGCAACCTCCCGCCCTCCAACGACGGATATTTTCTTTCCAAGTCCATTCAACAAATATACATAATAAAAAGGTTACGGAAAACGCAGGCAAGAGGAAATCTTGTCCTATCCGATTGGAGGGAAAAGCGGTTTCTCTGACAAAGTGGCACGTCCGGAGGCCATTTCTGCACAAATTCTGTCTGGCGGGTATGTTGCATGGGAAAAAAATAAGGAGGATTAAATATGAATAACGTAAACAATCAGGCACAGGAAAAAATGCTGGACCGCTATGCCATCAACCTCAACCAGAGGGCAAAGGACGGCAAGCTGGACCCCGTCATCGGCAGAGACGACGAGATCAGGCGAGTGCTCCAGATTCTGAGCCGCCGAACAAAGAACAACCCTATTCTCGTGGGAGAGCCTGGCGTTGGTAAAACCGCCATCGCTGAGGGTCTTGCCCAAAGAATTGTTCACGGCGATGTAGCTGAAAACCTGAAAGGTAAGGTTATCTACTCCCTGGATATGGGCGCGCTGATTGCTGGTGCAAAGTATCAGGGAGAATTTGAGGAAAGGCTGAAAGGAGTTGTAAAGGAAGTTGTGGATAGTGACGGAGAAATAATTCTGTATATCGATGAAATTCATACACTTGTGGGCGCTGGACAGACAAGCGGAGCAATGGATGCAGCAAACATTCTTAAACCGGCATTGAGCCGTGGAGAGCTGCGTTGCGTTGGTTCCACCACGCTGGACGAGTACCAGAAATACTTTGAGAAGGACAAGGCGCTGGAGCGTAGGTTCCAAATGGTTATGGTAGACGAGCCGTCTCCGGCGGAGAGCATCTCCATCCTCAGAGGCCTTAAGCCAAAGTACGAAAACCATCACAAAGTCAAGATAGAGGACGACGCCATCATAGCCGCTGTTGAGCTGAGCCACAGGTACATAACCAACCGTTTCCTGCCGGACAAAGCCATAGACCTTGTAGACGAGGCCGCGTCCAAACTGCGTCTGGAGATGAACTCCGTCCCTGAGGAAATAGACGAGTTGCAGAGGAGAATCAAGCAGCTGGAAATTGAGAAGGAAGCCATCAGAAGGGAAGGCAAGTCTCCTAAGCTCAGCGATATAACATCTCAGCTTGAAGAGCAGAAGAAACAGCTGGAAGTCCTGAACGCCCAGTGGCAGAAGGAGAAGGCGCTCTTCGACGGAATCCAGCGCAAACGTCAGGAGATAGACAGCCTTAACTTCCAGGCAGACAACGCGGAACGCAACGGAGACTACGCCCAGGTGGCAGAAATCCGCTACGGCAAAATCGCAGGGCTCCAGAAGGAAATCGAGGATCTCAACGCAAAGATAAACGCCAACGACCACAGGCTCATAGACGAGCAGGTAAGCCCTGACGATATCGCTGAGGTTGTGGCAAAATGGACCGGAATACCTGTCTCCAAGATGATGCAGAGCGAGAAGGACAAACTCATCAACCTTGAGGCCGAGCTCCACAAGAGAGTGGTTGGGCAAGACGAGGCCATCAAAGCCGTTGCAGATGCTGTAAGGCGCTCACGTGCAGGGCTTCAGAGCGAGAAGCGCCCTATCGGATCGTTCCTCTTCCTGGGAACCACCGGCGTTGGAAAGACCGAGCTGGCCAAGGCTCTGGCGGAGTTCCTGTTCGACGATGAGAACATGATGACGCGTATCGATATGAGCGAGTACCAGGAGCGATTCGCCGCCACCAGGCTCGTGGGCGCGCCTCCAGGATACGTTGGATACGAGGAAGGCGGCCAGCTCACGGAGGCCGTAAGGCGCAAACCATACTCCGTGGTGCTGTTCGACGAGATTGAGAAGGCGCACCCGGATGTGTTCAACATCCTGTTGCAAGTGCTTGACGACGGCCGCCTTACAGACGGCAAGGGCCGCACCGTCAACTTCAAGAACACCATCCTCATCATGACCAGCAACGTGGGCAGCGACATCGTTCAGGACTACATGTCCAAAATGAAGGACATAACCCCTGTTAAGCTCAACGATGAAGATGCCTCAAATGCAGCTTTCGGAAGCGCTGCCGGCCAAAGTAATGATGCAGCATTAATGCAGAAATTGGATGAGGCGCACAACGAGCAGCTTCTGGACGAGTGCAAGGAAAAGGTGCTGGCACTCATGAAGAGAACCGTACGCCCGGAATTCCTCAACCGAATAGACGAGATCATAATGTTCCGTCCGCTTGGCAAGGAAGAAATCCGCGGAATCCTCCAACTGCAGATAAGCCAGGCAGAAAAACTCCTCGAAAGCCAGGGCATCAAGCTGGACTTCACGGAGAAAGCCCTGAACTACCTCGCAGAAAAGGGATTCGACATAGCGTACGGCGCAAGGCCAATCAAGCGATTGCTCCAGAAAGAGGTCATCAACGCCATCGCCAAAGCCCTCATCTCCGGCAAGGTATCCCGCGGCAGCACCATCCACGTAGATTACCTGGACGGAGGCCTCGCCTTCAGCTAAACGTAAGGGCAGAATCCACACAATCAAAGCAACACAGCAATGAGAGGTGCTTAGTGGAGCACCTCTCATTCATTTAACGATGACGCTGTCCGCCTCGCCCTTGTAGTGGTGGCAGCTAAATAGTTGTTAATCTGCATCTTAAGTATATGGCCCTGCAGCAAAATCGTTGCAGGGCTATGTATTCATATCCCTGGTTATCAAACACTTAGCCGCCACAGCCGCAAAAGTCCCCCCGGGTCAATAACGTCAAATCATACCCCGAATGCAGCAATGGCAGACAATTTCTTATATTTGCACCCTGTGTTTAATGGATAGCAGTTATGGATCCGGAGAGGGAAGACCAAGAGTTTGAAAGAGAAGAGGACGAGCGCCTGAGTCGGGCGTTTGAGCGATATGACTCCTTGCATAATGGCAAGGGGAAGGGTTCATCGTTGCGTAATGCTGAAAGAAATCCACGCCTGCATAACAGCGAAGCGGATCAGCGGCTTAACGGCATCGCTGAGGAAAACAGGTTTGAAGAGGATGAATATGAATACATTATAGATAAGTACGCAGACCTCTACAACATGGAGATGGCCAACAGGGCGTCTGAGGAGGGCTTCCTGCGCTATCCGTACTCGTCTGCGCTGCTGGTGCGCTATTGCGATGCCATGGTTATCCGCAAAGAGCTGGACAAGGCGCTGACCGTGCTGGACCATTACAAGGATTCGTTCCCGCCAAATGCGGATATCTACCTGTCTTACAGCCGAGTATATATCGGCAAGAGAGACCTGAACAACGCCCGCCGCTACTACGATCTGGCCATTGCGGTGGAATCCGCCCCGGAAGACGTTTGCGATTCCGTGCATACGCTGGCTCAAGACTGCATGGAGATTGAAGAATATCGGGAAGCAATCTTCTACCTGGACAGAACTGCCGAACTTACAGCCACTTGGAACGCCAAGCACAACGAGAAGGAAAAGGACGAGAACCTCACATCATTCTGGTTCGACTATGCATTCTGCTGCGAGAAACTCGGGCAGGAAGACAAGTCCATAGAGCTTTACCAAAAGTGCCTGGACATAGATCCGTTCAACGATATCATCTGGCATAACCTCGGCATAATCTACGAGAAGAAAGGACGTTACAGAGATTCATACGAGGCGTTCGGATTCGCCATCGCGCTCAACCCGCAGAACATCCACGCGCTGTTCAACATGGGGCAGCTGTGCATAGAATGCAAAATGCCGCAAGAGGCGCTCAAGCACTTTTACGAGTTCAACCGGATTGAGAAAAACAACCCTGACGGAATTTGCGGCCAAGCCCTCTCTTATTTTATGCTCGGCGATTTGAACCAGGCAGAGATTTTGTACCGCAAAGCCCTGATTTTTGACCCGCAGCACCAGGTGGCAAAGACTGGACTCGCTGAGGTTCAGGCAGAAAAGAGGATTCAGGAAAGGAGCCAGACCCGCCGCAAAAACACGAAGAGCGGAAAGGACCAGCCAGACATGAGGGACTTTGAAGACCTGGAAGGAGTGTAACGGTCTGATTACGTACCTTCAATTATTCATGAAGGAATGGGAAATGAGGGAATGAGGAATGAAGATTGAGGAATGAAGATTGAGGAATGAAGATTGAGGAATGAAGATTGAGGAATGAAGATTGAGGAATGAAGGTTGAGGAATGATATAGGTTGATCTTACGTAAGTAAGGAAAATAATGAACGATATACAATGAGCAAGGTTAGAGATTACACATTGTGGACACTCAAGGGAATTGGAATTGGAGCGGCAAACGTCATCCCGGGCGTAAGCGGCGGAACAATAGCGTTCCTGACGGGCATATTCGAGAGGCTTATCAACTCGCTAAAGTCTTTCAACTTTAAAACCACAAAGCTGCTCTTTAAGGGCAAATTCAAGCAATGGGCAAAGGAAACAGACATTGTCTTCCTGCTGTTCATCATCCTTGGAATTGCAATCAGCGCATTCTCCCTGGCTAAGCTCATGCTGTATCTGCTTCACAATCATCCGATTGCCACGTGGAGTTTCTTCTTCGGACTCGTGCTTGTATCCTGCTGGTACGTGCTCAAGGAAGTCAAGAAATGGAATGTAGGCACGTTCTTCAGCCTCATTCTGGGAACGGCTATAGCGGTTTGGGTATCCCTGACCTCCCCTGCAGAGACTCCGGACACCTGGTGGTTCATCCTCATAGCCGGCGCCGCCAGCATCTGCGGAATGATCCTTCCGGGCATCTCCGGAAGCTTCCTCCTAGTGTTAATGGTTAAGTACGAGGACCTTATGCAGAGCATCAGCTCCCTAAACCTTCCGCGCCTGACCCTATACCTCATAGGTGCCGTAGCTGGCCTGCTGGCGTTCTCGCACTTCCTGGCATGGCTGCTCAAGAACTGGTACAACCAGACGATTGCCCTCCTGACGGGCTTCATGGTGGGTTCGCTCATCAAAATCTGGCCGTGGCAGCAAATCCTCCAGGGAGAGGGAGACAAGGCCATCACCCACCCTATCCTGCCAGCCAAGTACTCCGCCCTCAATGGATGTAACCCTCAGATAGCCACCGCTATAATAATGGCAATCGTAGGCATTGCCATCGTAGTTATCCTTGAAACGTGGGCATCCCGCAGCAAAAAATAATACGCAAACTGCGACATCAAGACAAAAGGTAAGCCGCCAACTGATTATTATTCAATCAATTGGCGGCTCTTGCATGTGATTCGGTTGGGATTCGAACCCAAGACCCACAGCTTAGAAGGCTGTTGCTCTATCCAGCTGAGCTACCGAACCTGTCCCTTCTTAACCCGCATTGGCGGTTGGGGATGCAAATGTAACAATTTTTCTGAATCTTGCTAAATGAATCAGACAATAATATATGCCAGATTATTCTCCCCTAGCTCAGGAATCGTCATCCTTCGTTACAGGAGAGCCTCAACGGCAGCCTCGACCTTGGAGAGCGGATGAGTTGGCTCAAAGCGGGCAACCACGTCTCCGTCCCTGTTAATCAGGAATTTGGTGAAATTCCATTTGATATCGCTACTTTCTCTCCAGCCGGGATTCTTCTCGTCGAACATCTTCTCCAGGATCGGAGTGAGCTTATTATCCGCGTCAAAGCCCTCGAAGCCCTTCTGGCTCTTGAGCCAAGTGTAAAGCGGAAGCTCGTTCTCCCCGTTAACGTCGCTCTTCTTGAACTGCGGGAAGTCTGTGCCGAACTTCAGCTGACAGAACTCTGTAATCTCCTCGTCTGTTCCCGGAGTCTGGTTCCCGAACTGGTTGCAAGGAATGTCCAAAATTTCAAAACCTTTGTCTTTCAAGCGTTTGTACATCGCCTCAAGTTCATCATACTGAGGCGTGAAGCCACAGCCGGTAGCGGTGTTGACAATTAAAAGAACTTTGCCTTTATACTCAGAGAGACTTATCTCTGCTCCATTTTTGCCAGTTAGGAAGAAATCGGTGACCTTTTTCATATTGTTATCTGTTTTTGTTGCAGTGATTTGGGCGCTATCAGTCGTTCCGCCTTTAGCGGTCTTGGACAAATAAATCCAGGCGCCAATGAGTACGGCAAGAAGGACAAGCAAAACTATTGTGCTTTTCGTACTCTTGTTCTTGCGGCGCTCAAAACGCTCCCTTTTAAAATGAATTTCTTTATCGTTCATAAAATTAGTGCGTTAACCTCAAAATAGAATATCGGTTAGTCAAACCAGGACATCGGATTGTTCGGATCCGGCACACGCACCCTTTCAACCTCAAGCACTCCCTCTCCAGCCGGATAGATTATCTTCGGGAAGCAACCAGTCGGGATGATTATCTTCTTAATGAACACGGCGAGCCGGAGATTCAGCTCCTCCAGCTTCTTCATGTTCCTGATATCCAGCACTTCTCCCGTGTAGTTGCCCGGATCCAGAAACTTCAGGTTCGGGAAGAACTTGAGAATGGACAGATCGCTGATGATATTCTTGCGCCCGCCATAGCCCAGCATCAGGGTATCGGCTGCAGCAGCCTCAGCCACAGTAACTTTCCCGTCTCCATCCTTGTCGCAATTTGCAAAGCACTTGGAGAAAACGTTGTTAATCGTGTATGCTTCAATTTCCACGATAACAGAATCAGGAGGGGTAACCACAGGCTGTACAACAGTCTGTCTGGAAGCAAGTTGCCCTGCGACAACCTTGGATGGAAACATCATCCCAAAGACGATGATCAAAGTCAGGATAAAAAATCTTTTCATACTTGTTATATTTTAAGTTAATTAATTACAAATCAGTTATTTCTTGCTGCCCTTCCGGCCAAAAACACCATAGAAGATAGAACGGGAAGCGGTAGTCTCTCTGGAAACCGGACGGGAAATGAATCCCACGCTGCCACCAAGCTCCTCTATCTCCGCCACAAGCTTATTCATGTCAAAGTACTCAGGGCAAACATCCTTGAACTCTGACTTTACCTTATCCGCTATGCCATAGAGAGTTGCAAAGACCAAATACTCATTCCAAAGCCCAACTTCCACAACTTGGCGGTCCTTGATAAGGGTAAAATCGCTGAGGAAATTCTTAAGCCCATAAAGCTCAGCGATGTCTTTCTTGTAATACGATTTGCAGGATTGTGTCTTGTGCAGCGCGGTGAGGGGCAGCATTGTTTTGGGGTTGGTGCGGACATAATTGATAAGCTCGGAAGGCTGAAGAATTCCGTCCTCCCCTGCAGCGCCCTTGTAGATATTGAAGAGAGCAAGCTCTATTGGCCTGTCATTCTGTATTTTATCTGGATTTACCGCAGAAGCCTTCTTGCCAGATTTCAACGTCTTTTCCGGAATCTCAACAGGAGGCTCACCGATGGCGATACAAGTCTTGCCCCCTTCGTCTACAAGCTTGAGATTGCCGTTATTGAGCATTCTCAGTGTGTAGGCGGAAACGGCATTGTTGATTTTGGTGCCGATGCTCATGGCGGAAACCCTACCGGAAAGCGAGTTCAAAGCCCTGTTAGACTTGAAGATATCCCCTTTGAACGGAAGGTTGCGGAAATACTCCGGCTCTCCATCCAGGAACTTCTTCCTTGTCAGGTAACGCCTTAATGGCTTGAGTGTCAGCAGCCAATACAGGAACACCACAATCTTCACGAAATACTTCACAAAGAAAAACGCCGCTATCAGTATGATAATCAGAACGGTAAAGGAAGTGCCCAGATTACCCATTCCGGTGGTGCTCCTTACGAGATCGTATAGCCATCCGTAAATCCTTTTGGCCGATTGACGGAAAATAGACGGAGAATGCTCGTTGCCCTCATCGTCGTACCAGGTCTCATCATTCTCGTTCCTGACCTCTGGGTCATACCAGTCGTCCGGACGTCCACCGGCATCAGTCTTAAGAATGGTGTCCACCGCCTGAATCTCCTGAGAAAAGGCAGGCGACCCCATCCAGAACACAAGGCAGATAATCAATAGACCCTGCAAAGCTAAATTTTTAAGTTTCATGAACTTGCTACCCGATTAAAACGTTTAACGGTTATCCCTATAGCCGAAAGGATGCGGAGCAAGAGGCAAGCGGGCCAGAGGGTGATAATCCCCCTTGAGGCCAATAGGAGTAGCGTTGCGGATGCTGCTCACAATCTCTATGCACGGACGCGCCTCGCTGATGCGGAAACCCTCACCTGCAAGAATCTTTTCGTAACTCTTTGTATGCAGCTCTGTGAATCCGGCACTGAACTCAAACTCCTCTCCGTCTATGTTCAGGGTGCGGTATGTGCGCTTCTCCCCTTTTACGGCATTCTCCGGCAAACATTCTGCATTGATACTCAAGAAGTAACGCACCCTGGCCTTCTCCAGTTCAAGGTATCCGGCCACGCGGTCAAAGCTCATCACATGCACAATGTTCTGCTTCACAGGCCCAAACACCCACTGAAGCATATCGTAGAAATGTACTCCGATGTTCGTTGCCACGCCTCCGCTCTTGTGGATATCTCCCTTCCAGGAAGCGTAATACCATTTGCCGCGCGATGTAATATACGTAAGGTCAACATCATACACCTTGTCCGCAGGGCCCTCGTCCACTTTCTTCTTCAGAGCTACAATACTTTCGTGGAGTCTTAGCTGCAAAATAGTGTACGCCTGTTTTCCAGTCTCTTGCTCCAGCTCCACCAGATTGTCTATATTGTAAGGATTAAGCACAAGCGGCTTCTCGCAAATAACGTTGCAACCTAGCCTCAAGCCGTAACGGATAAATGCATCGTGAGTATAATTAGGGGTGCAGATACTTACCCAATGGAGCGGATCATCTGTCCTCATCCGCTTGGAGCAGAAGCGGTCAAACTGCTCGTTCTCAGTGTAAAAGGAGCAATCCGGGAAGCTGCTGTCCAAACGGCCAACGCTGTCGAACTTGTCGTAAGCAACCAGAAGATTGTTCCCCGTATCGGCAATCGCCTTTATATGTCTCGGAGCTATGTAACCCGCCGCCCCTATCAATGCAAAATTCAGCATAAACGATTATTCTTCAAAAAATCAAATGGTTATTTGACTCCATAAAATTACAAAAAATCCTGCCGTTCAAGCAGGATCCGCAATAATTATCGCCAAAATCAAACCCGTCAAGAGTCAAGGAATCTGTATAGGATTTCTATTGGATGATGTGCCTTCACGCCGGTTCCGTCCAAAATCTGCTGCCGGCAACTGGTTCCGGGAGCAGCAACCAGTACAGGAGTCTTAACTAAACCATCCTGCACAGAGCTATCAGAAAAGCGTGCATGAATAGAGCTAACAGAAGAATGTGCCTGTTCAGAAAGCACAGCATTGCGGATAGTGGGGAAGAGAACCATTTCTCCGATTGCCATAGAGGTCTTATAATGAGCTTTCTCGTAACCGAAACTTCCGGCCATTCCGCAGCAGCCGCTCGGAATAGTATGCACGTTTGCACCCCTGAGAAGCTCCTTTAAAGCCATCTCCGTCTTCTCTATTCCCACAAGCGCTTTCTGGTGGCAATGCCCGTGAAGATAAATCTCAGCAGCCTCGTCTCTGAACAAATCTGCCGTTATATTCCCCTTCTCCATCTCCCTCACAAGGAACTCGTCATATAGCAATGCATTGTTTCCCAGACGTTTGGCATCTTCTGCCATCTCCTCCGGCACTAGGTCTGGATACTCATCGCGGAAGCTAAGGATGCAACTCGGCTCAATGCCAACAAGAGGAGTCTCTTCAGAAATCACATCGCGGAGTAACTCCACGTTCCTCCTTGCAAACTTCTTGGCAAGGCGCAGGCAGCCCTTGGATATTGCGGCGCGTCCACTTTCAACGTGACGCGGTATCTCTACATCGTAGCCCAAGGAAATCAGCAACTTGGCAAATGTCAGTCCCAGTTCCGCCTCCTGGTAATTCGTGAATTCGTCCGCAAACAAATAAACCTTCCCGCGGCTTCCATTGAACGAATTCACGGAAAGGTTTTCATTGAACGAATAACTTCTTCTTTTGTTCTCTCGTTTGACGAGAGTACGCATTGAAAAGCGACTGAGTTTTGGGATATGGCGTTCGGCCGCAAAGCGTACTACGCTCTTTATCAGGCGCTCAGACACCCGCCACCCGGCAAGGAAGTTATACAGAGGGTGTACCAGATGCCCGAGCCTCTCAAACGCAGCCATCCGGGCAACCATCCACACGCCAAGCGGCGTTCCCTGCGCATCCCACTTATGCTGAAGCAGTTCCGCGCGCAGACGTGTCATATCCACGTTAGACGGACACTCGCTCCGGCACCCCTTGCACGCCAGACACGAGAACAAAACCTCCTCTATCTCGCTCCCCTTTACAATTCCATTAAAATCACGCCCAGAAGGACCGTACGTCAGGAGTTCCCGGATGACGTTTGCACGGGCACGGGTAACGCAAAGTTCATCACCAGAAACCTTGAACGCCGGGCACATTGTCCCGCCCATCGCATTGGACTTGCGGCAGGCCCCGGCACCGTTGCATTGCTCTATGCTACAGAGGAATGCATACGGGTTGCTCTCCCCATGAGTAAACCCGACGTTCCACCTGAAATAAGTCTTCTCGGGGAGAAAATAATGCAGGTCTTCCCGATAGCAATTGTCCAGGTCTGCATTGTTTTTGAGGGGCCCGGAAAGCAAAAAGCGCAGGTACTCGTCCGTTGGGGGCGTATCAGTAATCTTTCCCACATTGAACACCCCGGCAGGATCCCACACGGCTTTCACCTGGCGCATCATCCGGTAAACCTCATCGCCATACATCAGCGGGATGAATTCTCCCCTCAAACGCCCATCGCCATGCTCCCCAGAAAGGCTCCCATGATGCTTGCGGACAAGCAGAGCCGTCTCTCGGGCAACATCCCTAAACTTCTTTCTATCAGCAGGATCCTTAAGATTCAGAATAGGACGGAGATGCAACTCGCCCGTGCTTATATGCCCATAATACACGCAATTCAGCCCCAGCCTCTGAAGCATCTGCCTGAAATCCGCAATGTATGCCTGCATCCTCTCGGGAGCCACCGCCGTATCCTCGATAACGCCCACTGGCTTCGCATCGCCCTTCATGCCGCTCAGAACGCCCAGCCCCGCCTTCCGCAGGTCCCAGACTCGGGAGATATCCTTGCCGTAAACCCTTGTGCAGCAATAAGCCATAGCATTGGCTGAATCCGCATTGCCAAGAACCTCCGCCTCAAAAGCGGCAGCCTTTGTCTCCATCTGAGGACCTTCAAACTCAGCGATAATGACCGCTGCAGGTTTCCCCTCAATGAAGAACCGGTTGCGTTGCTGCTCCAGATTCCCATCGCTGAGCTCAAGGATCTGTCCATCCATCAATTCCACTGCAACCGGCCCATGCCGCAATGCTGCAAGATTGGCATAAAGGCTGTCTTCCAGGCTGTTGCAATGTGCGCACACCACCATCCTCTCAGCAGGCGGCAATGGATCCAAAGACACTTTTATCTCAGCGATAAATGCCAGCGTACCCTCACTCCCGCACAATAGCGGGCAGAGATTTACTGTCCCAGCCCCCCCGGCAAATGGCAGAACAACCTCATCTATAGCGTACCCGCAACTCCTTCTGCGCAGACTCTTGTCCGGGAAGTTCTCCTCAAGAAGCCTTACAGTTGTTTCATCCAGCCCCCAACGGATAATCTGCGCGTATATCCTATGAA
>JAFZMA010000213.1 GCA_017551215.1 Bacteroidales bacterium
ATCTCGTCCAGAAGCACTAGGCTCTTGTCTGTGATATTGTGAAGAATCGCTGAGGATTCCAGCATCTCTACCATAAAAGTGGATTCTCCCTGAGAAATATTATCAGATGCGCCCACCCTTGTGAATATCTTGTCAACAATTCCGATATGCGCGCTCTTGGCGGGAACAAAGCTTCCGCACTGGGCTAGCAGAACGATTAACGCTGTTTGTCTGAGCAGTGCGGATTTACCGCTCATGTTCGGTCCGGTGAGGATGATTATCTGCTGGTTTCCGTTATCCAGAAGAAGGTCGTTTGCCACATATTCCTGACCTGGCTCCATGCGTGTTTCCAGCACCGGATGGCGGCCCTGCTCTATCTCAATCTTCAGGGTGTTGTCAACCTTCGGACGGCAATAGTTTCTCTCCTGAGCCAGACGGGCAAAACCCAGCAGGCAATCCACTTCTGAAATGAAACGGCAGCATCCCTGAATTGCCGGTATATTCTTCTGAATTTCAGCCACAAGAGAAAGGAATATCCGCTGCTCTATGGATATGATTTTCTCCTCTGCGCCCAGAATTTTTTCCTCGTATTCCTTGAGTTCCGGTGTGATGTATCTTTCCGCATTTACAAGTGTCTGCTTTCTTATCCACTCGGCCGGAACGCTGGCCTTATAAGTATTCCTTACTTCCAGGTAATATCCGAATACATTGTTGTAGCTTATCTTCAGCGATGGAATACCCGTTCTCTCGCTTTCTCTCTGCTGCATCTGCAGAAGATAGTCCTTGCTGTCCATGGAGATCTTTCGGAGTTCATCCAGCTCTGCATCAACTCCGGCGGCAATGATTTCCCCCTTGCCGAACATAGCCGCCGCATCTTCCTTTACCGTGCGGGAAATCAGGCGGTCCAGAGCCTCGTACTTTTCAAGATCGCGATAGAAAACGCTTGCGGACGGAATCTTTTTAAACAGTTCCTCAATCCCTGTAACGGCGTCTCTATTCTCCGGACCAGATTCTTTTGAAGCACTCTCCAATGCAGAAGCAATCGGACGCATCTGGGCAAGGCTCCTGTGCAGCATCACCATCTCTCTCGGCGTGATTTTTCCGGTGGACGCGCGGGAAAGGATTCTCTCCATATCTCCCACGTTCTCAAGAGATTGCCTTATGCTCTCCGATGTGTCTTGATGCTGGAGGAAAAACTCCACGGCATCATATCTCTGCTCTATCTTTCCCGCATCCAGAAGCGGCATTGCAATCCAGGAACGCAGCAGGCGGGCTCCCATTGGGGAAACCGTCTTGTCTACAACGTCTATCAGGGAAACTCCGTCTTGAGAGAAGGAGTTGAAAATCTCCAGATTCTTTACGGTGAACCTGTCCAGCCAGACGAAATTCCCGCGATCTATCCTTGAAATGGAATTTATGTGGAATGTTCCGCTCTGACCTTTAATTGTTACAGCGTCAAAACTTGCAAGATTAGAGATCCGGTTCTGTTCCAGGTAGAAAAGCACGGCACCGGCTGCTGTCTTTGCAAGAGCCATCTTCTCAATGCCAAAGCCCTTGAGAGCCTTTGCCCCGAACTGCTTCTCCAGTTTGTCAAAGCAAGCCTCCTCCACAAACGCCCATTCGTCCATCGGGGTTATGTACCAGCCTTCTCCAAACTGCTTGCGGAAACCATCCTCGTAACCTTTCTTCAGCAGAACTTCCTTAGGAGACATATCGCTGAGCAAAACATCCATAAAGTCAAGTTTTCCCTGGGCTACCTTGAATGTTCCGGTAGAAACATCCAGGAAAGCTGCTCCACATTCCTCTCCCTCAAAAGCAAAGGCCGCGAGATAGTTGTTGGATGTGCGGTCAAGGATATCGTCATTGTACGCAACTCCTGGAGTCACAAGCTCTGTTACGCCTCTCTTAACCAAAGTCTTGGTCATCTTGGGGTCTTCCAGCTGGTCGCATACGGCAACCTTATAGCCGGCCCGGACAAGCTTAGGAAGATAGGTCTGCAGGCTGTGGTGCGGAAAGCCGCAAAGTTCCACAGATGCAGGAACGCCGTTGCTGCGCTTTGTAAGCACAATTCCAAGCACCTTACTCACGGTAATGGCATCGTCTCCATACGCCTCATAGAAATCCCCCACCCTCATCAGCAGAACTGCTTGGGGATACTGTGCCTTGAACTGCACATATTGCTTCATCATCGGGGTGTTCAGATTCCTTTCTCCCATACCGCAAATTTAACATTTAAATCCGGACATTTATACTATCTTTACGCCTAATAGACTAATCAACATTATGAGATTCCATGTTTCTTTCTTTGTGGTTTTAGCTTTCGTATCCGCCATTTTCTGCAGTTGTTCAAAAGAAGATGCAGAAAAGGATGTATATAAGAGTTTTCCTAAATCAGAGGCGAAAATAACACTTGACGGTAAGGTAATTTTCTTCAAAGACAAAAATATTAGTGAAGAAAAGTTGTTTTATCGGATTTTAACCGGCTCTTTTGAAACGGGATACAGAGTATATGCACTTATTACCAGGCAGGTCAAAAAAGAAAATGCCACGAACAGCACTACAGACCCCAAAAGGTTTCTGGACGATGGCAGCCTCCTGTCCATTATGCTTCCTGTAAATAACCTGCCACAAGATGGGCAATACGAAGTTATTTTCGATAAAGATTATTATGATCTTGATGTATGGAATTATCCTGTTATTGATGCCCCTTGCAAGTTATGTTACTGGGGAAAAGACGCTGACGGGCAAGAGTGGATCCACCTGGAGGGTGATTGTAAAATAACTAACGCCAAAGAAATCGCATATGAGGAGTTGGACTTAAGAATGACAACCAAAATAAAAAAGGGTTATTTTTTCGATGTTGACTTTAACATAAAATTTAAAAGCCGGGACGGAAAGATTCACAAACTCTCCGGAAAGTTCAAACACATAAATCATTTAAATTTAAACGAATATTTCATACCAATTAATTAATAGAAGGTGTTGCTAATTTGCATTATCTTTGAAGAATTAATGGACAATTAAAAAAACACATACGATGAAAAAGAGTTTTATCCGTTCTATTAGAATTACAGCAATGGCTTTTGCCGCCTTTGCTATATGTGCTGCTTTCAGCACAATGTCCTTTGCCCAAGTTCCCGTTGAGGATTATTCAGGAGGCATAGACAAGAACATAGAGAAAATTATGCAGGATCTGGATGCCGTTGGTCTTGGAGTTGCCGTTGTTGCAAACGGGAAAATCATATACAAGAAAAGCTGGGGTTACAAGAACCTGGAGAAAAAGACTCCACTGGCAGAGGACGATATTTTCAGAATTGCTTCCATTTCAAAATCTTTCACCGCAACATCAATTATGCAGCTTGCAGAAAGGGGACTCATAGACCTGGATGCAGACGTGTCCGATCTGGTTGGGTTCAAGGTAAGGAATCCGCATTATCCCGATGTAAAGATTACTCCGGCAATGCTGCTTTCCCATACCTCTTCCCTGAATGACAGCGAGGGGTATTTCAAGATGGACGTGTTTGACCCGTCTAAGAATCCAAACTGGGAGAAGGCTTACAACGATTACCGCCCGGGAACAAGATATGAGTACTGCAACCTGAACTACAACACTCTTGGAACTATTCTGGAAAGAATCAGCCACATAAGGTTTGACCAGTATGTTGTAGGCAACGTGCTCAAGCCTCTGGGACTTGGCTATGCCGGATACTGGGTAGAGAGTCTGGATCAGAGCAAGTTCGTTTCTCTGTACCAGAAGGATAAGGACGGTGTATGGAAAGAGCAGCCAGAAGCCTACGCTCCAAGAACACAGGAGATTGCAAACTACAAGTTCGGATATTCCACACCTATTTTCTCTCCGACCGGCGGCCTTAAGATCAACCCTGTTGGGCTTGCAAAAGTAATGATGATGCACATGGGACTGGGAACGTCTCCGGAGGGCGTAAAGATTATTTCTTCCGAGAGCGCCCTTCTGATGCAGAGCCGCTTTACGGAAACCAACGGAGAGGAAGGTTTCAAGGGAGGAAATCCTGTTTACTACGGATTTGCGCTGTGGAACAACAAGGACCTTATTCCTGGCAAGACAATGGTGGGCCACACCGGCGGAGCATACGGAGTATATACTCTCATGACCTGGAACAAGGAGCGCACATTTGGAATCGTACTCATGACCAACGGCTGCAAGAGCAAATACGAGAACGGATTCCAGGCAATCCACAACCGCGTTGCCAACTGCCTGTATCAGAACCTTATAAAAGGAACTGAAGCAGACAAATAGGCCGTAGCTAATAACACGAACCTTGCGCCACAGCATTGGATATTACCCTAATAAAAACAAATAAAAAGAGGCCGCCGCGGCATGAAGAAAAGGGTTCTGATAATCACATACTACTGGCCACCGAGTGGAGGAAGTGGAGTTCAGAGATGGCTCAAGACATCCAAATATCTTCCGGAGTTTGGATGGGAGCCCGTTATTTACACTCCGCTCAACCCGGATGTGAATTCTGTTGACGAGTCTCTTCTTAAAGATGTGTCTTCAGAACTTGAAGTCATCAAGAGAAAAATCCGGGAGCCATACGCCGCGTATAAATTCCTCTCCGGAAAGAAGAAAGGAGAGCACCTTCAGGCAAACCTGATTGCCACAAAAAAGAGTTTTTTCA
>JAFZMA010000214.1 GCA_017551215.1 Bacteroidales bacterium
CCTCGGCATGCTCATTTTCAGCGGACTGCTTCTGGACAAGAAAGGCATTCGCCTGACCGGAAGCCTGGGCTGCATAATGATGGTAGCCGGCTTTGCCCTGAAGTATTACGCGGTTACCTTCATACCGGCAGATGCCGGGACCGTGTCTTTCCTGTCCATGACCATGAAGAGTCAGGTTTTCTGGGCTTGCCTGGGATTCGCCATATTCGGCACTGGATGCGAGATGGCCGGAATCTCCATAAGCAAGGCCATTGTCAAATGGTTCAGCGGAAAGGAACTGGCCCTGGCCATGGCCGTCCAGCTGTCTATAGCCAGGCTCGGAAGCGGAGTTGCCCTTATATTCTCGCCGATGATTTCCGAGAGGCTCCACAATGTGACAACAACCGTGGCAATCGGCCTTATATTCCTGATTATCGGAATGCTGGGGTTCTTTATCTACTGCCTGCAAGACCGCAAGCTGGACAGGCAGACCGCCACTCTCCTGAAAGAAGAGGGAAAGGCGGAGGAATCCTCTTTCTCCATGAAAGACGTAAAGATGATAATCTCCAACCCTGGATTCTGGCTGATCTCTCTGCTCTGCCTCATCTTTTACGCATCTGTCAGCCCGTTTTTCAAGTTCACCTCAGACCTGATGGTCAATAAGTTCAACGATGTGACCCCGTTCTATTCGGGAATATTCCCGTCTCTGATTCCGTTCGGTTGCATTCTGTTCTCCCCTCTTTTCGGGGCGGTTTATGACAGATTCGGCAAGGGTACATCGCTGATGATAATTGGAGCCGTGGCCATTACCGTTGTGCATACGGTGTTTGCCCTGCCTGGGGTTCACCAGATGTGGACAGCGGTTTTGCTGCTTCTGCTTCTTGGGCTCGGATATGCAATGCTGCCGGCGGCGCTTTGGCCGTCTCTGGCCAAGATAATGCCTCAGAAACAGTATGGTACATCCATTGCGCTGGCTTTCTTCATCCAGAACATCGGTCTCATGCTGGTCCCTATGATTATTGGATGGGTTCTGGACAAGTTCTGCCTTCTGGAATCATTCGGCGGGGGCACCGTAAATTATCCTGACAACATTAAATACGACTATACCTTACCTCAGATTATCTTTGCGGCCATGGGAGCCGCGGCAATAATCCTGGCATTTGCCCTGAGACGGCTGGACCGCAGGAAAGGCTACGGGCTGGACGAGGTAAAGAAATAATAATGGATTAAAATTTCAGTAATGGAATTCAGAATACTGGACAAGATAGATTCACCTGCAGATATCAAGGGTCTGAACATAAAGCAGCTGGAAAGCTTGTGCGAGGAGATTAGGGAGTATATGATTGAGTGCTGCGCCACCAATCCGGGGCATCTGGGAGCGTCTCTTGGAAGCGTGGAACTGGCGGTGGCCCTGCATTATGTCCTGAATACTCCGGAAGACAAGATTGTCTGGGATGTAGGACATCAGGCCTACGCCCACAAGATCATAACCGGAAGGAGAGAGCTCTTCAAGCTTAACCGCAAGAAAGACGGGCTGAGCGGCTTCCCCAAGATGAGCGAAAGCCCTTACGATTCCTTTGGAGCAGGCCATGCTTCTACCTCTGTGTCAGCTGCTTTGGGACTTGCTACGGCAGCCCGTCTCCAGGGCAGGGACACCAAAGTTGTAGCAGTATTGGGAGACGGAGCCTTCTCCGGCGGACTGGCCTACGAGGGCATTAACAACGCTGGAGCTTCCGGCACGAACCTTCTTGTAATTCTCAACGACAACCAGATTGCCATAGACGAGAACGTGGGCGCCATGCACAACTACCTTCTGAGGATGAGTACGTCCAAGACCTACAACAGCCTCAAAAACAAGGTGTGGGGAGTTCTGGGCAACGGATGGCTCAGGAGAAGCCTTCAGAAAGCGGTAGTCAGCACCAAGAATTTCTTCTTCAAGCACTCCACCATTTTCTCCGGCATGGGCTTCAGGTATTTCGGCGTTATAGACGGTAACGATATCGGGGAAGTTGTAAGCATGCTCAACAGAATCATGCCAATGAAAGGCCCTAAGATTCTGCATGTAAGAACCTTGAAAGGCAAAGGCTACAAGCCGGCGGAAGAACATCAGAGCATCTGGCACGCCCCCGGCAAGTTCGATATAGAAACCGGAGAAAGAATCCGCACCAAGGATTCGCCTCTAAAATACCAGAACATTTTCGGGCGCACCATCGTAAAGCTTGCAGAGAAAGACCAGAGGATTGTGGGCATCACCCCTGCCATGCTTTCCGGGGGCCAGCTCAGCGATATGATGAAGGCTTTCCCTGAAAGGACTTTCGATGTCGGCATCGCTGAGGAACATGCTGTTACATTCTCTGCTGGCCTTGCCGCCAACGGCATGCTTCCATTCTGCAACATTTACTCCTCCTTCCTGCAGAGGGGTTTTGACCAGATCATCCACGATGTGGCCCTGCAAAACCTCAAGGTCATCTTTACCATAGACCGCGCCGGCCTTGTTGGAGAAGACGGTGCCACACATCAGGGAGCATACGATCTTGCCTATCTGAGGTTCATACCTAATCTCACTGAAATGGCCCCTATTGATGAAATAGAGATGCAGGATATGATTTACTCTGCGACAACAGATTCCTATACTGGCCCTATAACCATCCGCTATCCGAGAGGCAACTGCCAGGGACTTGAACTGCCCCAGGAGTTCAGTTTCGTTGAAAAAGGCAAGGCTGTAAGGCTGAAAAAAGGAAGCAAAGTGGCCGTTCTTTCTATAGGTACTATAGGTAATAAGGTAAAGGAAGCTCTGGATATGGCGGAAAAGGAAGGCATCAATCCGTCCCATTACAACATGAGGTTCCTGCGTCCGCTGGACAAGGACGCTGTTCTGGAGGCGGCAAGAGAGCACGATCATATAATAACGGTAGAGGACGGAAGCGTGGTTGGAGGCCTGTACAGCGCTGTATGTGAAACCCTTGCAGACAATAAAGACCATTGCACCGTTACCGGTCTGGGTATACCTGACAAATTCATAGAACAGGGTACCGTACCTGAGCAGCTGAAGGAGTGCGGACTGGACTCAGAGAGCATCCTGAAGGCTATAAAATACTTTTTTTGATATTTTTTGAAAAAAGTTTTGGTAAATAATTTTAAACTTCTACCTTTGCAGTCCCTTTTGAGAAACGCAGATTTTTCTGCCGATGTAGCTCAGTTGGCCAGAGCAGCTGATTTGTAATCAGCTGGTCGGGGGTTCGAATCCCTCCATCGGCTCAAGGACAAAGACATAATTATTGGACGGAGGGGTACCAAAGTGGCCAACTGGGGCAGACTGTAAATCTGCTGGCTCATGCCTTCGGAGGTTCGAATCCTTCCCCCTCCACAATTAGATTGCGGAAGTAGCTCAGTTGGTAGAGCATCAGCCTTCCAAGCTGAGGGTCGCGGGTTCGAACCTCGTCTTCCGCTCTAAGGCCGACGTAGCTCAGTGGTAGAGCACTTCCTTGGTAAGGAAGAGGTCACGGGTCCAATTCCCGTTGTCGGCTC
>JAFZMA010000215.1 GCA_017551215.1 Bacteroidales bacterium
TTCCTTGAGGAGGATGTTTTCAGGAACGGTTTGTTTGACAAGTTCTTCCATTGAGTTTACGCCAAGGAATGAAAGCATCTGGCGAATATCTTCCTCGCGAGGTCCGATGTGCCTCTGGGCAAAAGTGTATGACATATTGTTCTTAAAATTTATTAGTTACAAAATTTGCATCGCCGAGACTAAACCCCGGCGGGAACACACAAAGATAAGACTTAAAATTGTTTTTACTATCTTTGCCACAAACTAAAACCTGACATTATGAGTTTGCTCAGCAAAAAAATTTCCGAATTGCAGGAGAGGACCCAGCACGCTCAGCAGGGTGGAGGAGACAAGGCCATAGCAAAGCAGATTGCCATGGGAAAGCTCCCGGCCCGAGAGCGTATCAGAAAACTCCTGGACGAAGGAACTTTCTATGAGTACGATCTCTTCATCCAGCACGATGCGCGCGAGTTTGGAATGGAGAAGAAAGACCTGGCCGGAGACGGTGTGGTTATCGGTACTGGAAAAATCAACGGCCAGCCTGTTGCGGTTTATGCGCAGGACTTTACCGTTGCGGGAGGTTCCTTGGGCAGCATGCACGCCCGCAAGATTACCAAGATTATGGATTATGCCCTGAGGATGAGAATTCCTCTGATCGGCATCAACGATTCAGGTGGAGCGCGTATCCAGGAGGGTGTGAATTCTCTTGCCGGATACGGAGAGATTTTCTTCCGCAATACACTGAACAGTGGCGTGATACCTCAGATTTCTGTGATCCTTGGACCTTGTGCCGGCGGTGCAGTTTATTCACCTGCCCTCACAGACTACGTGTTTGTTGTGGACAAGATTTCCAAGATGTTCATTACCGGTCCTGAGGTTATCAAATCCGTGCTCGGAGAAGAGATAGACATGGAGAGCCTGGGCGGAGCAAGGGTTCATTGCGAGACCACGGGAAACGCCCATTTCTTTGCAGAGAGCGAGGACGAGTGCTTTGGCCAGATAAAGAAACTCCTGAGCTATCTTCCGGCAAACAACCAGAGCAAGGCAGTGCCGGGTAAACCTGCCCAGCCGCTCAAGAAATACAATATTGTAAAGACCGTTCCTGCAGATCCTACGGAGCCTTACGACGTGAGAAACGTAATCCGCGCTCTTGTGGACAATTCCGATTTCTTCGAGGTTCAGGAAATGTGGGCTAAGAACATCGTTATAGGCTACGGAAGAATAGAGGGCCGTACGGTGGGCTTCATTGCCAACCAGCCTATGTATCTTGCCGGCGTTCTGGACTGCGATTCTTCAGACAAGGCAGCAAGGTTCATCCGCTACTGCGACGCGTTCAACATTCCGATTGTCACTCTTGAGGATATGCCTGGCTATCTGCCTGGCGTAGACCAGGAGCATGCTGGCGTTATCCGCCACGGAGCAAAGCTTCTGTACGCTTATTCGGAGGCAACTGTCCCAAAGATAACCGTCATCCTCAGAAAGGCTTACGGAGGAGGTTACATCGCAATGAACTCCCGCCATCTGAGAGCCGACTTTGTGTTTGCATGGCCAACTGCGGAGATTGCCGTTATGGGTCCGCAGGGAGCCGCCAACATTATCTTCCGCAAGGAAATCATGGAGGCAGAGGATCCTGAGGCAATGCGCAAGAAGAAGGTTGAGGAATACAAGGAAAAGTTTGCAAATCCTTACGTTGCCGCTTCAAAGGGCTACATAGATTCCGTAATCAATCCTGCAGACACGCGCCAGTTCATTCTGCAGTCTCTGGACATTTCCCAGCAGAAGAATTCCGGAATGCCTAAGAAGAAGCACGGCATTCCACCGTTTTAATGGTCAGACATCCGTAACAGAGATTGAGTTATGGCAGAAAAGACAAATATTACTCCTCAGGAAGAAGAGCTCCAGACACTTGCACCCACAAACGATTCTACAGAGTTCCTTATTCCGGATTCCGGAAAGAAGAAACTCAGAGTAGCTGAGGAAGGCCACGAATACAAGACATTCCTGACCAAAAAATTCCTTGAGCGCAAACCTTGGAAAGCTCCGGACCCGCTTCAGGTTCTGAGCCACATCCCGGGTTCTGTGATAGAGATTTTCGTAAAGCCGGGCCAGAAGGTCAAGAAAGGAGACAAGCTGATGATTTACGAGGCTATGAAGATGATGAACATAGTCTCCGCTCCTATGGACGGTACCATTAAGGAGGTAAATGCCAAGGAAGGAGAAAAACTTCCCAAAGGCGCCCTTCTGGTTACATTCAAGAAGCCGGCAAAAAAATAGTGGGATCATAAACGGATATTTGAAAGAGAGGCGGCACAATCGCCTCTTTTTCATTATATTTGAGAGCCAAAAGAAAATGTATGGAGGGGAAGACAAACACTGTGAACAAGGGGCGTTGGGCGGAAGACGTTGCGGCCTCATGGCTTTCTGAAAGGGGCCTTAGGATTCTGGAGAGGAATTACCGTCACCATCATCTTGAAGTTGACATAATCGCGGAGGGGCCAATTCTCTCTGCAGAAAACTCCCATGCTTCAGACAATGCTCAGCGATATCTTCATTTTGTAGAGGTGAGGGCAAGGGCCTCATCGCTGAGGAGCGGCATCAGAAAAGAGGAGGCTGATGCTCCTTTTGTTGCGCCGGAACTTACTGTAGCTGAGGACAAACAGAGGCGCCTCATCAATGCTGCAGACGCCTATGTCCGCAGCCACAGGATTCATCTTGAGGCGGTCTTTGACATTATCGGGATTGAGAAGACAGCAACCGGAGAAAGAATCAGTTTCCGCCCGGATGCCTTCCGCCCCAGCTGGTAGGGGTCTGTTTAAATTATTTCACAATTTCATGGAAAATGAGTAACTTGTCAAACTTTTAGACAAGATATGGTTTCAGACAAATATTGCATTATAATGGCGGGCGGGGTTGGCAGCCGTTTCTGGCCGGTGTCCCGCAATGCTCGTCCAAAGCAGTTTATGGACATATTGGGAACGGGCAGAAGTTTCCTTCAGGCAACGGTAGACCGTTTCCGCAAAATTGTGCCGCCAGAGAATATCCTGATTGTTTCCGCAAAACAGTATGAGGATATTATCGCTGAGCAAGTTCCGGAAATTCCAAGAGAAAATGTGCTTCTTGAGAGCCGCAAGAGAAATACAGCTCCCTGCATTGCTTACGCCACTTACAAGCTTTTGAAAAAGACATCTCAGGCAACGGTGGTGGTTACCCCGGCAGACCATCTTATACTCAACGAGGATGTTTTCCTGGAGACTGTGGAAACGGCTATGGAGCACGCTGCCGTTACTCCGGCTCTGTTTACGCTGGGAATCAAGCCTACCAGGCCAGAGACACAGTACGGTTATATCCAGGCCAACAAGGCCAAGACGGAGATTGTAAACGGGCACGCTTCCTACCAGGTGAAGACCTTTACGGAGAAGCCGGATCTGGAGATGGCAAAGGTGCTTTACAGCAGCGGGGAATTCTTGTGGAACTCCGGAATCTTTGTGTGGAATCTCCAGACGATAAAGGAGGAGTTCCAAGCTCATCTTCCGGACATTGCAACCTCATTTTCAGAGATATCCAGATTCTATTACACTCCGCAGGAGCAGGAGAAGGTGGATGCCGTGTATGACGGCTGCGATTCCATTTCCATAGACTACGGAATTATGGAAAAGACCAGCCGCTGCATGGTGTTCGAGGCCTCCTTCGGCTGGAGCGACCTTGGCACCTGGGAGAGCCTTTACGCCCAGAGCACAAAAGACTCAGAGGGCAATCTTGTGAACACTTCCTCAGCGATGCTGGAAGGCGTTAAAGACAGCATTGTGGTTTCTGCAGAAAAGGGCAAGCTTGTGGTTGTGAAAGGACTGGAGAAGTTCGTGGTCATAAGCACGGACGACGTGCTGCTTGTGTGCCCGAGAGACGAGAAAACCATTAAGGCCATAACGGCGGACCTTGCCATCAACAACCTTTCAAAATATCTGTAAAAGAAAACAAAACAAATTATATATGAAACCCGTAAAAGTACGAGTACACAGCGAGATAGGAAGACTTCAGGGAGTAATCCTGCATACACCGGGAGACGAGGTGGAGAACATGACTCCGAGGATTGCACAAAGGGCATTGTACAGCGATATACTCAACCTGTCCATAGCGCAGAAGGAATATGCCCAGCTTCATGGAGTGCTGAACAAATGGACCAAGACATATCAGGTGAACGACCTTCTTGAGGAAGTTCTGGACGACCCGGGAGACAGGAGCATTCTCCTAAGGCGAATCTGCACCATAGAGAATGTTCCGGAGTATTTCGACAAGCTGATGGATACTCCAACCAAGAAGCTGGCAAGGCTTCTGATAGAGGGACTTCCGGCCAAGATAGAAACCCTTACGGCCTTTTTGGCGGATGAGTATTACGCGCTTAGCCCGCTGTATAATTTCTACTTCACCAGAGATGCGTCCGCTTCTATCGGAGAGGATGTTCTGATTTGCAAGATGGCAAACAGGGTAAGGGTGAGGGAGTCCCTGATTATGGAAGCCATTTTCAGCAATCCGCGCCTGTTCGACTGCTCGATCATAGACGCAAACCAGTTCTCCAAAGAAATAGCCGGAGAAGGCGGTATTGCAGGAAGCGCCGTAAAGAACAACGTGAGCGTGGAGGGCGGAGATATTCTGGTGATAGACAAGAATATACTGCTTGTGGGCAACGGTCTCAGAACCACATCCCAGGGCATAGACCGTCTGGTTCAGAGGTTCTGTCAGGACAAGGACGGGGAGCAGAAGCATATCATAGTTCAGCAGCTTCCGGACGACGTGGAGAGTTTCATCCACATGGATATGGTGTTCACCATGCTGGACAGGGACGCGTGCCTAATCTACGAGCCGCTGATTCTCTGGGAGAACCAGTATCGTACCGTTCACATCACAATAGACGGCGGACGTGTCAAGAAGATCCGAGACGAGCAGAACGTTTTGTCCACCCTCAGAAAGCTCGGCAAAGACCTTGAGCCGGTATTCTGCGGCGGAGACGAGGACGAGTGGAACGCAGACCGCGAGCAGTGGCACAGCGGGGCAAACAGCTTTGCCATAGCCCCTGGAAAGATCCTGTCATACGCCAGGAACGTTCATACTCTTAACGCTTTGGACAAGGCCGGATTCAACGTTGTGCCGGCTGCGGATGTTATTAGCGGAAAGACAGACCTGGAGAAGGAAAAGAGATGTGTCATCACCATAGAGGGCAGCGAGCTTCCTCGCGGAGGAGGTGGAGCCAGATGCATGACCATGCCTGTGGTAAGAGATGACGTGTAGCCGTTTTACTCCAAGATTAAGTATATTTGCACCCCGAAAAGAAA
>JAFZMA010000216.1 GCA_017551215.1 Bacteroidales bacterium
GGGCTCATTGACAGGGGATTCTCTGGCTAATTTCAAAGTTTTCTTCCCGGAGCTTGAGAACAAGGTCAGAAGCATTCTTAAGTACAGCGCAAAAGAGCCTCTTCCAAGCTGGAAAGACAGCGTTCAGGCAGTCATTGAAAGATATGTAGGCAAGTGCCCGGAATCGTTTGTATACGAGGGTAAAACATACACTCCAAAGTCATTTGCAGAGAGTTTTGGCCTTAATCTGGAAGAATATGTTAGCCTTACCAGTTACACGCATCATCCATTTAACCAGTGGTTTATCATAGAGGCTCCGTACAAGTGGAGGCTGAAGCCAAGTTACAACATCCCTATCGATGAACTTATGGATGTGCTTGACAAGGCTCTGGATAAGGGATATACTGTTGCCTGGGGAGGGGATGTTTCCGGAGACTTCAACCGCAGGACTGCAATAGCTGATCTGCCGGATGGCGTTGTTCCAACTCAGGAACTACGCCAGGAGCAGTGGGACAACTGGCAGTTCACATACGATCACGTGATGCTTATCTACGGAAAGGCCATAGACGAGAAAGGAAAACCGTTCTATCTGGTAAAAAACTCCTGGGGCAACAGCGGCCCATACAAGGGAACGTGGTATATGTCAAGAGATTATATGATCCTTAACACTACCTACATCTTCCTCAACCGCAACGCCCTTCCTAAATCTCTCCGCAAGGCCCTTGAAAAAAACACGTTATTTGACTGATAATTATATGATAGTTGTAATCATTATTGCCGCGCTCATGGTAATTATGGGGATAATCGTCCTTATCGGAAAGGGTGATATGCTCATTGCCGGCTACAATACCGCCTCCAAAAAAGAAAGGGAGAAATATAATGTCAAGAAGCTCAGGGGGCTGATAGGAGGTTTTCTGATTCTTATTGCTCCGTTAATGTGCTGGGCCCTCATCGTTGAACAATCTAAAACATCAGGCTTTGCTTTCTGCGGAATAGTCTTCATTCTGTGTATTATCGTGGTTATCCTTGCCAACACATGGGCAAAGAAATAGGGAAGGCTATTTTACTGCGTGCTTTGAATCTCCCCACTGGCCGTAGCCGATGACAATTTTCTTTCCGGCAAGGTCATTTCCCAGAGCACAGAACGGGAACACGCAGTTCTTGCAAATATGCGAGTCTCTCTTTTTAGGATCAACGGATGATGGACAGTCGCGGAGGAGAGTTTTGCGGTCGTAAAGATTGTATTTGACCATCTGCTCAACTGGAGTTATATTGGGCATTATGACGTTGGCTCCCGATAAAATGCCCTTTTCCCGGCCTCTCGGATCCAGAACTTCCAGCGCTGTAGCGGCTGCGATGTTTATGTCAGGCATCAGCAGGCGAAGTAGGGATATCATCTTGAGTCCCAGGGCAAAGCGCCTCTCGGCAGAAGGGTAGGGTACGTTCTGGAGCGTCAGGGGAGTTTCAGGATGGGGGTTGTACGGCCCCATTCCAATCATCGGAGCATCGAATTCCTTGTAGAACAAAAGGTCGTCTGCCATATCTTCAGCAGTCTGGAAAGGCAGGCCGATCATTGCGCCTGTTCCGGTCTGGTAGCCGGTATCCTTGAGATCGTAGAGTGCCCTGAGCCTGCGGTCATATGAATGCAGGGGATCGTTAGGGTGGATTCTGTGGAAAAGGTTCGGGTTTGTGGACTCGATGCGCAGAAGATATCGGTGAGCCCCGGCATCGAACCATTCTTCATAGACCTCTTTTTTCTGTTCTCCAAGTGAGAGCGTGATTCCAAGTTGGGGATCACCCTCGACGGCCGGTTCTATATCCTTGATTGCCTTTATCAGGCGAGTGATTTTGCTGATAAAGGCCGGGTCAGTACGCTCTCCGCCTTGGATTACAATGGATCCGAAACGGCGGCTTGCTGCGATAC
>JAFZMA010000217.1 GCA_017551215.1 Bacteroidales bacterium
AAGACAAAAGAGAAAATAATGAGCATTCAGGAAGAGTTATCCCAACTGAAAAAGGAGCTGGCTCCGTCGGGAGCGAGACTTGCACTGGTATCCAAGTTCCAGAGCAATGAAAAGATTATGGAGGCATATGAGGCCGGGCAGCGCATTTTTGCGGAAAGCCGTCCTCAGGAACTGGAGCAGAAGGCCTTAAGTCTTCCGGATGATATCCAGTGGCATTTCATAGGACATCTCCAGTCTAACAAGATAAAGATGGTGGTTCCTCACGCAAGCCTGATCCACTCTGTGGATTCCGAGAAGCTTCTGTACGAGATAGAGGATTACTGCCTTAAGAACAACTGCACCGCAAAGGTCTTGCTGGAAATGCACATAGCTCAGGAGGAAACAAAGCAAGGCTTTTCCATGAAGGAATGTGAAGACCTTCTGGAAAGGATAATGAAAGAACCTCTCAAGTGCGTGACTATCTGCGGATTGATGGGAATGGCAACCCTAACTGACGATGATGTCCAGCTCCAGAAGGAGTTCACCCTGCTTTACAGTTTCTTTGCAAGGATGAAGCAGCGCCATCTGGAAATGGGAGAATTCCGCGAACTCTCTATGGGCATGAGCCATGATTATCTTTATGCTCTGCGATTGGGCAGCACTATAGTCAGGATAGGGACCAAGGTGTTCGGGGAAAGGCCGGTAGCCTAGTATCAGATTTCAATATCACATTCAAAAACCAGAGTAGCGGGACCTGTCAGGTAGATCTCGCTGAAAGTATTTTTCTCCGGATTGAATGTAGCCTTCACGTTCAGGTCTCCGCCTCTTGCCTTCAGGTTGTAGCTGAACGTATTCCCTTTTACAGTGTGAGGTTTAAGCTTGTATGTGTAAGCGGCAATGGCTGAGGCTGTTGCTCCTGTGCCGCAGGCGAATGTCTCCGCTTCCACTCCTCTTTCCCAAGTCCTTATCTTGAGGCAAGACGGGCATACTTCCACAAAGTTGACATTAGTTCCTCCCTCAAAATAATACCTCCAGTATTTGCCCTTGACTTCTACAGGGTAGTTATCCACGTTCTTTACAAATTCCACGTAGTGAGGGCTTCCGGTATTAAGGAAATAGGACTTTCGCCCAAACTTTGGACAGGAGTCCACATCGCTCATTTTCAGACGTACTTTCCACTGGTTGTTTTTCCTTGACAGGATTTCAGAGTTATGGTATCCGTCTATAGCCTCGAATTCCAGATGCTTGATTCCAAGGAAGTCTGCAAAAGCGGAAATGCATCTTCCGCCGTTTCCGCACATGGAACCTTCCTTTCCGTCTGCATTGAAATATCTCATGGAGAAATCGTACTTTTTGCTTTTACCAAGAAGCATCATTCCGTCTGAACCAACTCCGAAACGGCGGTCGCAGAGCCTGTTTATCTGCTTGGTGGTAAGGCGGATATTTCCTTTGCGGTTATCTATGCAGACAAAGTCGTTGCCTGCACCCTGGAATTTGTAGACGTGCAGCTTCATATTATGATTCTTTTAGTTTTCTGTATTCTTCCACCATGGCCTCCGCAACGGCCTTGGATGCTCCTCCGCCACCCAGAAGCTGGTGTACCTTGGCGTAGTCCGCTTTCATGGCTTCTATATACGGCTTGTCTTCAAGCAGCCTGTGGAGCTCTGCGGAAACATTCGCGATATTGGCGTCGTGCTGGATGAACTCCTTGAAAATCAGCTTGTCCAAAATCAGGTTAGCCAGGCTTATATACTTGATTCCCTTAACCAGTTGCTTGGCAATGATGTAGGAAATCTCGCTCCCCAGGTAGCTGACCATCTGGGGAACACCGATGAGTGCCGCTTCCAGAGATGCTGTTCCGGAATTCACTATCGCAGCCTCGGAATTCTTCATTACGGGATATGTCTGCCCGTAAACTGCCGGAAGAGAGATTTCAGACGGGTTTATGCCTCTTTTGGCGCAATATTTCCGTATGTGCTTGCGGTAGAAGTCTTCCGGTATGGAAGGAGCAGCCGCAAGTATAAACTTATAGGAAGGGAAAGCCCGGATAGTATCCAGCATTATCGGAAGCTGGTAGGAAATTTCCGTGCGGCGGCTTCCGGCCAGAAGGGCAATGAACTTGTCGTCTGCGGAATACTGCTTTCCTGTCATTTCAGAAATACGCCTGATGAAAGTTTCCCTGTCC
>JAFZMA010000218.1 GCA_017551215.1 Bacteroidales bacterium
ATAACCTTAACGCTCCTGGACCGGAACGGCCAGGCTCTGGACACGGTAACGATAAGCAAGTGATGGAATTTACTGCTTCTTGATGCAGTATTTGCTGATTACGCTGTACGCCTCTTCTACGCCAAGCTCTCCGGCCTTGCTCATATCCAGGCATCCTTTCTCGCTGTCTTTCAGATAGATCAGCACCAATCCCCTGTTATAGTACGCTTCCGGCAAGGACGGATAGAGCTGTATGGCCTTGGTGTACTGGAGAATGGCTTCCGGAAGGTCTGAAGACAGGGTGTAGAGGTTTCCGAGATTATAGTAGGCGTATGGGAATTCTGGCATAAGCTGGGTAGCCTTTGTCATATCGTGAATAGCCGCGGTGTAGTCATAATTTGAACGGTTATCGTTTACTCTGGCTCTGGCCGTGCGGGAATTGTCCAGACTCAGAACCTGAACGTTCATCTCCATAGAGGAAATGAAGTCTATCATTTCCGCCTGCAGAGCACCCCTGTTAATGTAGAAGAACGGATTTTCCGGCTGCAGGCTCACGGCTTTGTCGTAATCTCCCAGAGCCTCGTTGTAGCGGTTCTGGGAATCGTTAACCAAAGCCCTTGAGAAATAGACCAGTGCATTTATGGCCTCTTCCCGTTCCGCCATCTTTGAGATAGCTTTGCTCAAGGAATCTCTCTGTTTTTTCTGGGTACGGTCCAGTTCCCGGGCATCGTATGAATGCCTTATGGCAGCAAGCCTGGATGCCACAGGCAGGTCCTCTATGAAGTCCTCCATCCGGATGGACTCATACTTTCCGTCCATAGCCATTTTCTCCTGGCGTTTCTCCGCAAGGTTGAACTTGAACAACGGCTTGAGCTGTATGTCCACATCCCTGTACTGAAGAAGCTCGTTGTTGGAGAAATCCCTCTTGGCAAAATCCGAATCCAGGGCTATCATCTGGTCAAACCTCTTGGTCGTGTCCGCAAAATTCTGGGCAGAAATGGAATCCCTTGTCTTGTAGCGGTATTCCTTAACCTTCTCCTTGGCTATCTCCTCATCTCTGCGGGCGGAATTGTACTGCCCAAGGTGAGCCTTGGCGTAGGCCCTGTTCATATAGGCCTTGGCAAAATCCGGATACAGGTTAATGCACTGGGAATAATCGTCCATGGCATCTCTGTAGCGCTTCATCTGGAGGAAAACAGCCGCACGGTTGAAGTATGCCAGAACATTCTGCGGATTGACCGCAATCACCCTGTCGTAATCATCCAGAGCATTGTCCAGATCCCCTATCTGGGAGCGGATTAAAGCCCTGTTGTACAAAGTCAGCGCATTCCCGGGCTCATACTCCAGCACCTTGTTCAAATCCTCCAGCGCGCCGTTGATGTTCTTTTTCTCATAGCGGATTATGGCGCGGTTAAAGTAAGCGAACGTGTTTGCAGTATCAAGTTTGACAGCCCTGTCCAAATCAGATATGGCAAGGGAATCGTTCCCCTGCATGAAATAAATCCTGGATCTTCTGATATAGCCTTCCGGGTCGTTGATATTCAGACTGATGGCCTTGTTGTAATCTTCCAGGGCCTTGAGCGTGTCTCCAAGGAAAGTGTATGCCGCTCCCCTGTTCAGATAGGCATCAGGCTCATTCTTTTCATGGCGTATGAACCTGTTAAAATCCTCCACCGCCTTGTCGAACTGCTGGCTCAGGAAATAAGTAACCCCTCTGCTGAAATAAAGGCCCGTGTAGCTCGGCCTCAAATCCACCGCCTCTTCCAGATCCTTCAGCGCCGCCTCATACTTTCCGGTGCGGCTCAGAGTGATGGCCCTGTAATGGTAGGCTGGAGTATATAAAGGGTTAAGGCTCAGCGATTTGTCGAAGTCCCTCTCCGCCCCTATGAAATCGCCGAGATTGTACTTTGCTATGCCCCGGAAAAAATAGGCATCATACAGAGTGGTGTCTATCCTTACCAGAGTGTTGAAATTGTCTATCGCGGAGGAATATTTTCCATCTATCAGAAGCTGCCTTCCCCTCAGAAAGAACTGGTCTATATCATATTGCGCAAAGCCCCTAGCAGGCACCAGAGAGGCCAGCACCCAAACAACAAAGGCTATTGTCAAACTCTTTTTCTTCATCCGGAAAACTCTTCCCCTGCCGGGGCAATCCATATCTATGCAAAGATAATGCTAATCCAATTCATTGCTACGGCAATAGACCATTTTTTTAATGCTACAATTGGAGGAGTTTATAAAAAATACTATTTTTAAGGCAAGGAACAACTCTAATCGCAAAACAACGATGAAACAAACATTCCTATCCCTTTTATTATTTTTCACACTGTCAAGCAGTAGTATAAAAGATTTATAAAGGATTACAATTATCACAGGACACATCAAGGTATTGGAAGGCAGATTCCAGCAGAACTGTTTTTGCGGCCAGAAAATACCGGCTTAACTAAAAATTAATGGCAATCTGTCTAAAAAACGATAGTAGTGTAAAAGAGATAATTATATGATCCAAACAATGCGAACTAGTTACAGGTATTTGTTGTTAATTTTATTTCTAACAACAATAACAATCACTAATAATAGTCTTGTTGTACTTGGTCAAACTAATAAAAACAATGAATTATATAGTTTAATTGTAACCGCATTTAATAATTACTACGACTCTGTTATCGTAGTTAATCCTGCCATAAGCAAGACTATAGGAATTGACATAAATGGTTTACCTTTAGGTTTTAATTTTGACAGTATACATGCATCTAATCTGTTTTCAAGTACTCTATTTAGCACCAATTCAAAGAATAATAGACGATTACTAAAAAAAGGACTATCTTTAATTAACATAGAGTATCATCTTGGAGATTCCTCTATACAAATTGTGCTATATAGGAAATTATTTGTTTTATCAAAAAAGAAACTGTTGTCGAGTATTCAAGATTCAAGTTCATTATATTTTGAGGCTTCAAATAACGGATGGATGAAGTCAGCGAATCGGAACAATCTTAAAGATACAATGAACTCTTTATTAGTTTACTGCATTAATCATTTAGACTCATGTAAATCAGTCCATTCCCCATTCGAAACAAGCAAAGAATCTTATTTGAATGCTGAACACTTTCAGATTGGTTTTCCGTTTAATAAAGTAAGAATAGAACCTATTCGATATGATCAAATAAGAAAGAATCATAAGAATAATACTATCGGTGTGTGGGATCTTAGCATATACCTTAATTACCCCTCTTTGATTATTTCATTTAGGCCTACAAGCATAAAGTATAAGAGAACTAAGTTTTACAATATCGTTAATAATGAAGACATATTTGCCTACGAATTCATCTACTCTTCGCCACATAAACAATGGGAGCTTGTTAGGATTAGAAATCCATTTAATGGATAGTTCTGTGTTTTAAAATAATTCTCAAGAAAAGTAATAACTTTGCCAACTATGGGTCCTGTAAGGAGGAATACGGTTTTCAAGGTTGCAGTTTTGGCCGGAATGATTTTTCTGGCAGCAACGCTGTTTGCGCAGAATCCCATGGACAATGCGGCGGCGCTTATTACAAAGCAAGGGTTGAGAAACACGGTGGCTACGCTCACATCCCCGGATTGCAAGGGAAGGGAAAGCGGAACAGAGGAGATTGGAGTGGCCAGAAGGCATATAAGCACCACCATGAACATTTATGGAATAGGAAAGATTGGAGATAGCCGCTCCTACGGATTCTGGTACTGGAAAGGCTCTGAGAGGGCGCTGGGAATCAATGTAATCGGAATGATAGCAGCAGATTCCTTTGTGGAGAATCCAGAGACTATAGTAATTGGAGCGCACTACGACCATCTGGGAGTACTGGACGGAAGAGTATATCCAGGAGCAGACAACAACTCTTCTGGAGTGGCGGCTATGCTGGAGATTGGAAAAGCATTGGTTGCCCTGAGAAAATCTGGCTTAGCGATAAAGCAAAACATATTGTTTGTGGCCTTTGACGCAAAGGAACAGAATTGCACAGGAAGCAGCAATCTACTGAAAGACAAGGTAGTTGAGCCTTCTTCCATATCTCTGATGATAAACCTGGACCAGATAGGAACAACCCTGGCACCGCCAAAGGAAGCCAAGACGGATGGCCTGCTTCCGAAGAACTATCTTCTGGTTCTTGGAGCGGATGAAAAAATGCAGAAGCTTTTTGAAAGCTGCAACACTGGTGAAGACAGCCTTGTCCTGGACTTCTCCTATTACGGCAACCAGAGAATTTACGACCTTATCAATGGCATGGGAGACCAGACTTCCTTCCGGTCTTATGGCATACCTTCTATTCTGGTAACCAGCGGAGTACACAAGCACACCAACAAGACCACGGACACTGCGGATACAATAAACTTCAATGCCCTTACTCAGCGATGCAGATTCCTGCTGAAGGTCATCTGTACATTAGTGAATTAGGAAAGAGATGGAATTCAAGATAGACTCCAGATACAAGCCAACGGGAGACCAGCCGGAAGCCATAGACGCAATTGTGCGGGCTATTGAGGACGGCGAGAAGGCCGTAACGCTTCTGGGAGTAACCGGAAGCGGCAAGACCTTCACCATGGCCAACGCCATTGCAAGGCTGGGGCGTCCTGCGCTCATTCTCAGCCACAACAAGACCCTGGCCGCGCAGCTTTACGGAGAGTTCAAATCCTTCTTTCCAGAAAACGCCGTAGAGTATTTTGTCTCCTACTACGACTATTACCAGCCAGAAGCCTACATCCCTACAACAGACACTTACATAGAGAAAGACCTCTCCATCAATGACGAGATAGACAGGCTCAGGATTGCGGCATCCGCTTCTCTGCTCTCAGGCAGGAGAGACATTGTGGTAATATCCTCCGTATCTTGCCTTTACGGCATAGGCAACCCGTCCGATTTTCACGCCAATACCATAACGCTGCATCAGGGAGAATCCATGTCCAGAAACACTTTCCTTTACAAACTGGTAGACAGCATGTATTCCCGCAGCGATGTGGAATTCAAACGCGGTACATTCCGTGTAAACGGAGACAGCGTGGATATCTATCTGGCTTACGGAGAGGAAGGTGCAAGGGTTGTGTTCTTCGGTAACCAGGTGGAGGAGATTGAAATATTTGATCCCGTAAGCGGAGCCACTAAAGAGTATAGGGAACAGATTTCCATATATCCAGCCAACATATTTTCAACTACAAGGGAAAGGACTGCCCTGGCTGTAAAGCAGATTCAGGACGACCTTGTAAAGCAGTACGACTACTTCATGGAGATAGGCAAGAGCCACGAGGCCAACCGCCTGAAACAGAGGGTGGAGTACGATCTTGAGATGATTAAGGAACTTGGCTGGTGCCCGGGCATAGAGAACTATTCACGCTACTTCGACGGCAGGGCTGCCGGAACAAGGCCGTTCTGCCTTTTAGATTACTTCCCTAAGGACTACATCACGTTCATAGACGAGAGCCATGTTACGGTTCCTCAGATAAGGGCAATGAGCGGAGGAGACCGTTCCAGAAAGCAGACGCTTATCGAGTACGGCTTTCGTCTGCCGGCAGCCGCGGACAACCGTCCTCTGCGCTTTGAGGAATTCCAGGCAATGACCAACCAGACCGTGTACGTAAGTGCAACTCCGGCAGACTTTGAACTGGAGGAAAGCCAAGGACTTATCGCCGAGCAAGTTGTGCGTCCTACAGGTCTTCTGGATCCTCCGGTAATTGTGCGTCCAACCAAAAACCAGATAGATGACCTTATGGAAGAGATTGCAAAGAGGGCGGAAAGGGACGAGCGTATTCTGGTTACAACACTCACCAAGAGAATGGCGGAAGACCTGGACAAATATCTTTCCAGAAATGGAGTCAGATGCAGTTACATCCATTCGGATGTGGAGACTATGGAAAGAATCCAGATTATTGAAGACTTCCAGAGAGGCATGTTTGATGTTCTGATTGGCGTGAACCTCCTGAGGGAAGGCCTTGACCTTCCGCAGGTTTCCCTGGTTGCCATTCTGGATGCGAACAAGGAGGGCTTCCTCAGGAGCACCACCGCACTGACCCAGACAGCAGGGCGTGCTGCACGTAACCTGAACGGTTGCGTCATCATGTATGCGGACACCATAACCCGTAGCATGAGGGAAACCATAGACGAGACAAACCGCCGCAGAAAAAAGCAAATGGAATACAACAGGGTCAACAATATAACCCCTACCCAGATAGAAAAGACGGAAAGGAACGTGCTTGGCCGTGACAGGACTCTGGCGGAGATTGCATCCAGATTCGAGATGCCTGATGCAGAGAGCGTTGCAAACGACCCTATAATAGCGTCTATGGATACTGCATCGCTGAGGAAGAGTATAGAAAGCTCAAGAATAAAGATGGAGAGCGCCGCAAAGGAACTGGACTTTGCCTCGGCAGCCCGCTACAGAGACGAGATGAACGCACTGAAGGAACTGCTTTCAAAACGCGGAGGGCATTAAAGTATGAAAGAGTTGTTTGAGACATACAGCGGAAAGGAAAGGGAGCTTGTGGAAAAAAGTGTCTCCATTGCAGAGCAGTCTCTTGAGGGAATGGAGAGGGAAAATCATCACCCGTTCATAGAACACCCTCTGAATGTGGCTCTTATAGTCAGGGACGAGATTGGTCTGAGATACGATGCCGTGTGCGCCGTTTTCCTTCATGAGGCATCGCGCGGGAAAGAAGAACTCCAGGAAAAACTCAGGAAAGATTTCCCGGCGGACATCATGAACATGGTGGAAGGCCTGAACAATATCTCCAGGATAACGCCAAAGGAAACGCGTCTTCAGGCGGAGAATTACCGCAAGATGATAGTCTCCTACTCCAAGGATCCGAGAGTAACCCTCATAAAGATTGCGGACCGTCTGGAGATAATGAGGAATCTGGGATATTTCCCAAAATCCAGCATCATGCGCAAACTCACAGAGACCCAGATGCTCTATATTCCTCTGGCTCATCAGCTTGGACTCTACAAGATTAAAGGGGAGATGGAGAATCTCTACTTCAAATATTCAGATCCGGAACACTTCAGGGCCATCAGCAACAAACTCCTTGCAACACGTAAAGACCGAGATGCTTTGATTGCGGAATTCATAAGTCCTCTGGAAAAGAAGCTCAAGGAAGCCGGAATCAAATACACGCTGAAAGTCAGGACAAAGACCGCATGGTCCATCTGGCAGAAGATGCAGAGGCAGGATGTTCCGTTCGAGGGAGTCCACGATGTGTTTGCCATCAGGTTCATTCTGGACGTTCCTCTGGAAAAGGAGAAGGAAGCCTGCTGGCAGGTATATTCATTTGTGACCCAGGAATACAAGCCAGACATAAGCCGCCTTAGAGACTGGATTTCAAACCCTAAGGAGAACGGCTACGAGAGCCTTCACACTACCGTGGAAAACAGGGAAGGCGCTAAGGTCGAGGTCCAGATCCGTACAGAGCGCATGGACCAGATGGCGGAAAACGGACATGCCTCCCACTGGAGCTACAAGGGAATCAAATCCGTGAAAGGCCTGGACGAGTGGCTCAGCGATGTGAAGAAAGCCCTTGAAACCCCGGGACTGCTCTCAGACAGCTCCCTGCACAAAGACCTGGAAGAAATATTTGTCTTCACCCCTAACGGAGACCTCAAGCAGCTCCCTAAAGGTGCTTGTGTGCTGGACTTTGCCTTTGCAATCCATTCCAACCTGGGAATGAGCTGCAGTGGCGCAAAAGTCAACGGCAAGGTCAAATCCATAAGGGAAGAACTCCACACCGGAGACGTTGTGGAGATCATGAGCCGCAAGGATCAGAAACCTTCCCGCGACTGGCTCAACATTGTCATATCCTCCAAGGCCAGAAGCCATATCAAGAGCCGCCTCAAGGAAGAGGAGGGAAAGATGAGCAGGATGGGAAGGGAAACCCTTGAGCGCAGGATGAAGAACTGGAAGATGGAACTCACGGACGAGGTCCTTTCCAACCTGGCCAAACACTTCAAGATGAAGTCTATAGGAGATTTCCTAATAGCCATCAACGACCAGGAGATAGACCTTCAGGACATAAAGGAATTCCTCTCCTCCGGCGTAGCGGAAGAAAAGGAAGAGAAAGAAGAGAAACTCCCTGCAAAACTTCTGGAGAAGAGCACAAAGAGCCGCTCGGATTATCTTGTCATCAGCGACAAACTGGACAACATAAGCTTCAAGATGGCCAAGTGCTGCAATCCTATTTTCGGAGACGATGTGTTCGGGTTTGTTACCTCTACAGGAGGCGTGAGCATACACAGGATTTCCTGCCCTAACGCAGCCAGGCTCATAAGCCAGTATCCTTACAGAATCCAGAAAGTTAAATGGAGACAGGTCTCCACATCGTCTCAGTTCCAGACTGGCCTCAAAGTCATTGGGAACGGAGACGCCTCAATGTCCAATGCCATAATGGAGTGCGTGGCTAACGCCGGCGCCAGCATAAGGGCTTTCAGAATATCCGAAAGGCAGAAGACAAAACTGGAGTTTGTTGCCGAACTGGAGATCTCCGTGGGTGGAAACTCTCACCTGGACAAAGTAATCTCCGCCCTCAAGAAAATACGTGAAGTTTCCAACGTTATCAGAACTTCTCGGTAACGCAGTTCTCTCCCTTGTAAATCAGGGTTAGAATCGGCCTGTGGTCGGAAGCCATTTTCTCAGGCTGTACCCAGGATACCATGCCCAAACGTCCCTTGGAAAGCTTCTTGAGAAAATTCTTTCCTTTTCCGCCTCTGTAAACCATGATGTAATCCAGAGTGCGGTCCGGCTTGTCTGAAGGGAATGTTTTCACCTCGTATGCGGAAAGGGCAGCGAAATTTTGGCCCAGCACCTTCATTTCCATTGAGTTAGGAGTAAGGTTAAAGTCTCCGGCTATGAAGAAAAGCTTGCTGCCAGCCTTCTTCTTTGCATATTTTGCAATCTTGCGGCAAGCCTCAACCCTTGAATCCTGATCCAGTGACAGGTGGAGGGAACAGAAATAGAAATCCTCAAACTCGGCCACCAGCATTACTCTCGGCTCTTCCTTTCCCGGAAGTGTAACGCTCTCGACAGAAAGAGGCTTCTTCTTTGACAGGATGGCATTGCCGTACTGTCCTCCGCCATAATCCATCGCTGAGGCAAAAGATGCCACATAACCTCCGGCAAGTTCTGCTATCTCGGCAGGAGAGTCCACTCCGCCAACCCTGTTTGTACCCTTGTCAACTTCCTGAAGGGCAACAACATCTGCTTTAACAAGAGCTATTTCAGCGGCAATTCTGCCAAGATCCACATTACGGTCCATTCCGTTCCCGTGGCGGATATTGTAGCTCATCATGCTTAAGACGTGGTCTTCCGGCTTCTCGCTCCGGATTTTCATTTTCTGGCTAAATCCCGCATTGCACACAAGAAGCAATGCTGCTGAAATAATAAGGATCCTTTTCATAACCATATCTTTGAATCTATACAAATATAGCAATCTGTTTTGAATTAGAAGATATCTGAAAGGTTGATAATTCTTGTTCCGGATGCGGCCTGCAATGCGGCCTTTTCATCCTCAATCAAATGGACATGAAGATTGGCCGGCATAGGGCTCATGGCAGAAAGAAGAGCTGCATCGTCTTCCTCGTAGCAATATGAATGTACCTGAATTTCAGGATGAACCAGAGCCATGAGCAAAGAGAGCTGCCCCCTTCCGGCATTGATTACGGAAAGCTCAGACAAGGTATCCGCCTCAGAAGAGTAACCGTCAATCCACCTGCTGAAATCGTTGTGCTTTCTGAGAAGGCGCCTTGTTTCCCTCTCCACGGCTATACCCTTGTAGGTATACTTTCCAACGATGTAACTGTGGTAATAGTGTGTGTCTTTGACTGCATTGGCCTTGGGTTTGCGCGCAAAGAGGCTCCCGAACGTTAGTGGAACCGGCCTGACTTTCCCCTTGGATTTCACCAGGAAGGAGAAGATAGCCGGCGGAACTATCCAGGCCATCAGGACAACAGAAAGCATGCCCACAATCGTAACCTCCGCAAGTGAGTGAAGAGCAGGATGTTTGGCCACAATCAGAGAGCCCATTCCAATGAACATTATCAGGGCGGAAACCATTATGCTGTTCTTGAAGGAGGCGAGCACCTTTTTCCTATATGCAAACTCTTCTATAAGTCCCTCTGTAATGAATATCGTATAGTCGTCTCCCTGACCGAAAATGAACGTTGCAAGTATCACATTCACAATGTTGAACTTCATTCCCAGAAGGCTCATGATGCCCAGAATCCAGAACCATCCCATCGCCATAGGAAGGAATGCCAGAAGCGTCAGCTCAAGCCTTCCGAAAGAAAGCCACAGGAACACGAACACAATCAGACCGCAGGCAAAGCCAATATAGTTGAAATCGTCCGAAAGACTCCTGGCAATGGCACTGTTCATGCCCTCAAAATCAAAGGCGTAACCCTTTGTGCCAGATGCCGAATTCAGAACCGCCTCAACCCTGTCAATTTCCTCTGACTCAACAATATCCACCACAGAACATTTCTCTCCTCCATTGCTGAAAGAACCACTGAGAAGCACTTCCCTCAACTCCCCGAAATACTCAAAAGGCTTAGGGCTGTATTCCTCCGCGATGATATCCCTGAAGTCTCTGAAAGCCTCAGCGCTGAAGCCCAATTTTGGAGCGCTTTTCCCGATGGAAGAGAGTACCTTGTCCCTGTTCCTCTCCCAGAAACTGTTCCAGCGCTCAATCCTTTCCTTCTGCACGCTCTGCGGAGGAATGAAATCCGTAACGTCCGAAAATGCGGTAAGGCATCCGGCGCTTTTCAGACTGTCCAGAACCGGAGCCATAGCCATTCTCCCCTCCAGAGCCTCGTCCCAACTGTCTCCTTCCGCCACAAGATAAATGTTCAGCGTATCGTTGAGTCCGGCCTGCACACCAAGCCCTTCCAGCAATTTCTTTTGTCTGGAAGTCAGGTAGTTGATACGGTTCATGTCTGTATCGAACGACGTTCCGAAACTGAAATATCCAAAGAAGACTGTAAGCGCCAGGATAACCCACATCAGCCATCTGTTCTTCTCCGGAGAAAAGGAAGAAATCTTGCCGAACGGCAGCCTTTCCTTTCCGGCTGCCTCTTTCTGCCTTACAAGATGAGGGAGGAATACCAGAACAAAGATTATGGTTCCAATCAGCATGAACGCCGCAAAAATTCCCAGGTCCCTCAATGCCGGAGCGTCCAGAGGAATGAGAGCGGCAAAAGCACCAACCGTGGTAATGTTGCCTATAAGGAGAGGAGCTACCATCTCCTTGAGAACCTGACGGATAGAGCCGCCGTGATCCGTGTGCGCCACAAAGTGCAGAGGATAATTAACCGCTATGCCTATTATTATTGAACCGATTCCCAGCACTATCAAAGACACGTCGCTCCTCAACGCCGCAATGAATCCCATGGCAAATAGCCAGCCGAACAGTATGGCAAATCCTATGAGAAGAAGATTTTTTACTCTCCTGAAAGAGAAAACCAGAAGAAGGAGAATGAGCGTAATCGCAATGGAAATGGCAAGTTTGCTGTCGCTCTTTATCCTTCTGGCATTGTCTACGGAAATCACAGGAGCACCGGTAAAGGCAACTTCCACATCCTGAGCCACAAGTTCGGTCTGGCGGGCAACGCTGTCCAGATACTCCACCAGCCGGTTGTTGTTGGCGGATTCCATGGCCCCGTACGGAGATGTCAGCAGCGCAATGGCATATTTCTTTTTAGGAGTGAACATGTACCCGTTGTCCAGTTCAAACGGCAAAGACATCTGCCTTGCCCTCAGCCTCTCTATAACAGGAGAGAACAGGGCCAGAGGATCAGAGCTGATGCTGGAGGTGAAGAAACCTGTAGCCGGCATCATAATCATCTGGACATCAGACTCAAGCTGCCTGTCCACATAATCAGGGAGAGACAGGAGGCTGTCCATTCTCCCATAATCCTCATCGCTGAGCATAACAGGAATGTTCCTGTAGACAAAATCTGTTATTCCGGCATATTTCTCAAAGTCTATCTGAGACTCCACGGAGGTTATGCGGCTCTTGCCTGATTCCTCCAGTATCTTCCCGGAAAAAGTGTCCACCGCATCTGTCAAAGACTCCTCGGAAGAGAGACTGTCCTTCAGGCGAAACATGGCCACAATCCTCTGGCCTCCAGAGATATCCTGATATAACGCTATGGCTTTCTGCTGGTTGCCGCTTGCAGGAAGGAAATCCCAGATATTCTCGTTGTACTTGAGAGAGGCGGTCATCAGAACAAGGATGCACATAATGGCAGCCAGAACTCCCATGCACAATCCTCTCCTTTTACGGAGGA
>JAFZMA010000219.1 GCA_017551215.1 Bacteroidales bacterium
CGAGATTCGTCCAAAGGTCAATACGGAAAAGGAAATCATAAAGTTCATCCGCCAGAACGAGGGCAAGAGCGGCATCATCTACTGCCTTTCCAGAAAGAAGGTGGAAGATATGGCGGAACTGCTGAATGTCAACGGAATAAAGGCACTTCCATACCATGCCGGGCTGGATGCCGCCACAAGAGCTTCCAACCAGGACAAGTTCCTCATGGAGGAGGTAGATGTCATTGTGGCCACAATAGCTTTCGGCATGGGCATAGACAAGCCGGATGTAAGGTTTGTCATCCATTACAATATCCCTAAATCTCTGGAAGGCTACTACCAGGAGACGGGCCGCGCCGGAAGAGACGGGGGAGAGGGGCAGTGCATCGCCTTTTACAGTTTCAACGATATACTCAAGCTGGAGAAGTTCATGCAGAGCAAGCCTGTGGCCGAGCAGGAGATTGGGAAACAGCTTCTTACGGAGACCGTAGCTTATGCGGAGAGCAACCAGTGCCGCAGAAAGACTCTCCTGAACTACTTTGGAGAAGTATATCCGGAAGAGGACTGCGGCAACTGCGACAACTGCCTGCACCGCCAGCCTCAGTTCGAGGGCAAGGATTATCTGATTACACTGTTCCAGCTAATCCGTTCCATGAAGGAAAACTTCAAGGCAGATCATCTGGCCAACATTCTGGGCGGTGTAACCAACGCAATGATAACCTCTTACAAGCACAACACAAGCCGTTTCTTTGGCATAGACAAAGAGAAGGACGAGAAGTTCTGGCTGGCTGTCATACGTCAGGCTTGCGTAGACCAGTTCCTCAAGAAAGACATTGAGCAATATGGTCTTATCTCCCTGACAGACAAGGGTAAAGAGTTTCTTGCAAAACCATATTCGGTAATGCTTACAGAGGACCGCCGCTTTGAGGATACCGGAGAGGGAGTCGATGTGGATGACGATATGCCTGCTGGCGGCAAGAAAGGCGGCGGAGGCGGAGACCAGACTCTGCTTTCCATGCTGAAAGACCTGAGAAAATCCATAGGCAAACGCCTCAACCTTCCTCCATACGTAATCTTCACAGACCCTTCCCTGGAAGACATGACCATATTCTATCCTGTTACCATCAAGGAACTTACAAACTGTTCCGGTGTGGGAATGGGCAAGGCGGAGAAATACGGCAAGGAGTTCGTGGATCTGATAGGCAAATACGTGGAGGAAAACGAAATTATTCGTCCGGATGACTTCGACTTCAAAATCCGCAGTACGGAAGACAGCTCCAACATAGGAAGGTTCATAATCCACAATACAGACATGCACGTTCCTCTGGATGAGATTGCCCGCATGAAAGACCTTGAGATGGACGAGCTCCTGTCCAAGATAGAAGCTATGGTGGCCGCCGGAAACCGCATCAAGATAGACTATTACATACGTCAGGCAGTAGACGAGGACAAGATAGAGGACATCTACGACTACTTCAAGGAAGAAGCCGAAACAGACTCCGTAAGAGATGCTATGAAAGCCCTTGGCCCGGACTACGAAGAAGAGGAAATCCGCCTCATCCGCATCAAGTTCCTCACAGAAGTTGCCAACGGCTACTAATCAGAAAATTATTTGACGGTAATCCACCGTATAGAAAGGTCTCGTGCCCAATAGGACATCTGGCGCTTGGCGTAGCGTCGGGTGTTGGTCTTGATTTTTTCAATAGCCTCGGCGATGGAGATTTTGCCGTCAAGGTAATCGAACAGTTCCCTGTAACCTACTGTTCTTAAAGGAGGTATGTGAGTCAAATCCGGGCAGAAAACGCCATCTCGGTAACGGAAACTATCCAACGATTTGACTTCTTCCAGAAGCCCGTCTTCCATCATTTTGTCCGCGCGCGCATTTATGCGTTCATAGAGTTTATCACGATCCATTTTAAGCCCGATTTTCTCTATACGGAACGGTCGCGGCTTAACAGGTTCCGTCTTCCATTCTGAGAATTTTTTACCGGTCTGGAGCGTGACTTCCAGAGCACGGATTATCCTCTGCGGATTGGCAATGTCCACAGTGGCGTAAGACTCCGGATCCAACTGCTTAAGCTGATATCGCAGAGATTCCAGCCCTTCCTGCTGAAGCCTTTGATTCAGAGAGTTGCGCAGTTCCATGTCCGGCTCCGGAAAAGCATCCAGCCCGTTGCACACAGCATCTATGTAAAGGCCGCTGCCTCCACACATTATCAATCTGTCGTGAGTCTTGAATAACTCATCAAGAAGGGCCAGGGCATCTATCTCATACTGCCCAGCAGCATAATGCTCGGCGATGGATTTTGTCTGTATAAAGTAATGCTTCACCTGGGCGAGCTGCTCCTTTGACGGAACAGCGGTGCCTATTGTCATCTCCCTGAAAATCTGGCGACTGTCGCAGTTGATAACTGGAGAACCAATCTGTTTTGCAAGATTGATTGCGTAAGCCGTCTTGCCGACAGCAGTAGGGCCAAGTATTATAGTAAGAACCTTTTCCACTACTTAAGCGGGGTAAACGGATAAACAACACTCACGATGAAGATGTTTGCAGCCAGTATTATAATGTTCATGAAGAATCCTATTTTAAGGAAATCCGAGAACCTGTATCCTCCCGGGCCATAGACCAGCATGTGGGTTGGAGAGCCTATAGGAGTTGCAAAACTGGAACTTACGCTAATCATCAGCGCAATCATGAACGGGAAAGGATCGTATCCAAGCTTAACTGCAGCTGAATACATAATCGGACAGAATATGGCACCGGCTGCGGTATTGCTGATGAATTCCGTTATGAAAGTGGCCACAAGGCAGATTGCGGTCATAACCAGAAGAGGACTGCTGCCGCAAACATTCAGGATTCCGTAAGCCATTTTCTCGGCGATTCCCGTTTTCTGGAGCGCCAGACCAAGCACCACAGAACCGGCAAACACCATCAGTATATCCCAGTTAATGGCCTTCATTGCCTGATCTACATTGCAGCACCGGAGAATAAGCATAGCAAAGGCCGCAATGACAGCGCAATTCATAAGGGACATTACATTGGCGGCACTCAACGCCACCATGGCTATCATAATCAGAGAAGAAAGCAAAGTCCTTGTTCCGATATTGGCAACCTGTTCTGAATCAAAGAAATGAATCTGGCTGAAAATTCTGCTTCCTTCCGTTTTCATCTTAGGAGGGCATTCCAGAAGAAGAGTGTCTCCTGCCTGAAGCACAACTTCCCTCGGAGACTGGTTTATCCTCACCCCTTTCCTGGCAACCGCAACAAGGGTAACGTTATTCTGCCCTTCAAAGCCGCTCTCCGATATTGTCTTGTTTATCAGGCTACTGCCAAAAGTAATGTAAGCAGTTTTGAGCTGGCGGTGTTTAACGGATTCTTTCGCAGTAAAAATATTATTCTCCGCGATTGCCAGACCATGGCTTGACTTAAGATCCAGAAGCTCGTCAATCTGCCCGGAGAAAACCAGGCGGTCTCCTGCCATAATGGAATCTTCTGGTGTTACCGGAGAAATGATATCACCGTCAGAACGTATGATTTCTATAAGGGATCCGCCCTTGACACTGTCCAGACCCTCTTCTGAAATCCTCTTCCCGATAGATTTGCTGTCTTCCGGCACCTGGAATTCCACGGTGTATTCAGAAGCATCCTCAAAAGCGGCTTCCGGAGCCTTGCGGTCCGGCAGGAGTTTTCTCAGCGCAAGCACGGAGAGAACACCCACCACCAAACAGAAAATGCCCGGTATCGTAATAGACAGAATATTCATCGATATGCCCGTATTGTCTTTATACAGGCCTGATATGATGAGGTTTGGAGGAGTTCCTATGAGGGTGCACACACCTCCCATTCCGGAAGCGTAACTGAGCGGTATCAGAAGCTTGGAAGGAGAAATCCCGAGTTTCTTGCTCCACATTTTAACAATTCCCACAAACAGAGCCACCACTGCAGTATTGCTCAGGAAAGCACTCAGAGCGGCAACCGGGAACATAAGCCTGGAAATTGCACCCGAATACTTTTTGGGTTGACCCAGCAGATGCTTGGCTATCCAGTTCAGAACTCCCGTATGCATCAGACCGGCCAGAACGATGAACAGTACTCCCACCACAACTGTAGAAGAAGAACTGAATCCGCTGAAAGCTTCCTTCTCGTCCACCACCCCGGCCACAAGCAGAATGCCTATGGCTGCCAAAAACACCACATCCGCCCTGAGCTTTGTGAAAATCAGCACGGAAAACATGGCAAGCACGGTAACAATCGTTATCCATGCGTAGAGGTTAAACCCCAAGAAAACTATAGTATCCATTATTGATATTTATTCGGTATCTCCCTCGTCGTCAAGTTCGTCGTCCCCTATTTCCTCTCCAAGTTCCGGAGTGAGGTTGTCCAGAGTGTCGAACTTGCTGTCGAACTGGCCCGGAATCCTGCCCTTTTCAGCAACCAGGCGCGGATAGGAAACGTGTGGCAGATATTCCACTTCCGATATGAAACTCAGGACCATATACTTGTTCTTGGTCACGTCGAACACGTAATGCAAAGTGATGGCTCCGCCGGCAACGGTCTTGGCAAGGCTGACCCCGTCTATGGTTCCGCTGCCAAGGTCAAAAAGGCCGTACATTGCCTTGAGCTTGCCGTCCGCCCCATAGCCGCGGAACACAATCATCTGGTCCGGAGCAAAGTCCAGATCGTTGACAAGGAACTTGTTCAGCGCAAAGAGAGTCATATCTTCCTTGAGCTCGTATTCCCTGAAAAACACCTTGTTGGAAGGGAAGGTAACCTTGTATCTGAGAATCGTAGGCATAACTGTGTTTTTTATTCAGCTCAGCGACAAGACCCCGCATCCCTCGAGAATGGACCTGACGGTATTTATCCCGTCCATCCAGTCATCTGTTGCAGGAGACTGCGCCATACCAAAGTTAACATATTTTTTCTGGATAGAGTCATGGTGCTTCTTGCAGAAAGCGTCTACTTCCTGAATATTCTTGTAGAAGGAATACCGGACAACTCCAATCGGAGGGAAAGATCTACCGGATTCTTCAAGCAGGAAGAAACCGCCGTCTGTAAAAGTACCACCCTCAAACATGTTCTCGATTTTGGCAATGGCTCTTCTTCGGATATAGTTGGACCAGTAAGGGCCAATCTCCACAAGATGTTTTTCCATAAATGAAGACGCCATAACAATCCGCTGCAAGTCAAATCCTTCCGGAAGGAACAGATAGGATATGCTCCGGCATCCCAATCCGCAGTAAAGGAACATGTCTTCCGCCAGAAGACGCAACTCATAGTCTGTCTCCTCCCCGCTGAGAACTCCCAGACTGAACCGGCTGCCACGGGCAAGAACCGGAATCTCCCTGAATTCTTCGCATACAAGAGACTTAGTCTGGCTGGAACCGCTGAAAAGCAGAAAATCCAGTTGGGTGGTTGTGGGCACTCCTTCTAAACGGTCGGCAATGAAATCGCGGAAAACCACCCTCGATGCCAGATGCGGAGCCTTTTCCGCAAGCTCTTCTAAAAGAGCAGGTATCAGACATCTGTCTTTGGAAGAGAGCTTTACAATTGCCTTGGCCCCAACTGAGAGAGTGCACAGAAGATCGTGGAACCCCACTGCCGGAATGTTCCCGGCCATTATGATGCCCACCGTTTTGCCCTCCATCCTGCGCCTGAAAAAATTTATGTCATCCACCGGGCCATCCGAATAAGCCAGCAGTTTTTCAAGCGCCTCTTCAGAAAGATAATTCTCAGCGATAGCCTTGAGAGCCCGCTTCTGCATAAACGGCGTAAAGAACGGGTTATCCACATTGGCACAGTCCAAGGCCGCCTCTAAAAAGGATACATCGCCGAGCTTTCTGCCCAGCCCGGAAAAAGCCTTTATGAAAACATCGCGGTCAAACATGCGCCCATGCATTATCCTTTTGCAAATTTATCAAAAAGGGCCTACCTTTACAATCCAGGCGACAAAGAATACCGATAATGGCAAGTGCGGCAACACAAAAAACCAGTCTTCCGGACAACTATCTGAGCATCCGATCCCAGACAGAAGGTCTCTACAAGGACAACGGCAGCCGTTTCATATCTCTTGCCTATCCATGCAGCAGCGCTGAAAAGGCAGAGGAGATAGTCAAGGGCCTGCGCAAGGAATACTACGATGCCACCCATCACTGCTATGCCTACCGCATAGGCCTCAATGGAGATATCTGGCGGGCCAACGACGACGGGGAACCATCCTCCACAGCCGGGCGCCCCATTCTGGGAGAGCTCCTTTCCCGCAATCTCAGCGATGTACTTGTGGTGGTGGTGCGCTATTTCGGCGGGGTGAAGCTGGGTGTGCCGGGCCTCATCAAGGCCTACAAGGCGGCAAGCGCAGAGGCATTGGAAAAGGCAGAAATCATAACGAAGACAGCCACATCGCCGATGAAAATAGCATTCCCCTACCATCAGACAGACAAAGTGCTTAAAGAGCTCAGGAAAAGGAATATAGGAGAGTCCGGCAAAAAGTTTGAAGAAGAGTGCTCCCTTACCGCCCACGTGCCTTTGAGCATGATTGAATCGCTGAGACAGACCCTTCTCAAAATAGAAGATGTAAGGATTCTGCAAGAAAATACTTAAAATCAGATACAATTTATATCTTTGCAATAAACATTTTAACACTAAAATCCATTATGAAAAAAGCTTATAATTTCTTTGCCGGCCCTTGCGTCCTTCCAGAGGTGGCAATCAACTCAACCATCGATGCTTTGAAGGACTTTGCAGGCACCGGTATTCCATTGATTTCCATTTCCCACAGAAGCAAGGAATGGGAAGGGGTCATGAACGAGTGCAGGGCTTTGTGGAAAGAACTCCTGCAGATTCCGGACAATTACCACATCGTATTCCTGGGCGGCGGTGCAAGCCTCCAGTTCCTGTATGTGGCCATGAACCTGTTCGAGAACAAGGCCGGATATCTTGAGACCGGCGTCTGGGCAAAGAAAGCTCTCAAGGAAGCTCAGGGCATTGCAAAGAGCCGCGGCAAAGAAGGTGCAGCGTTCGCAGTTGCCTCTTCCGCAGACAAGACCTACTGCTACATCCCTAAGGGATACGAGATTCCAACAGATCTGGACTACTTCCACATCACCACTAACAACACCATCTACGGAACTGAAATAAAGTACGATATGGACTGCCCTGTAACTCTGGTTGCAGATATGTCTTCAGACATCATGAGCCGTCCGGTGGATGTTTCCAAGTACGGTCTGATTTACGGTGGAGCACAGAAGAACGTAGGTCCTGCCGGCGTTATCTTCGCCATCATCCGCGACGATGTTCTGGGCAAGGTTTCCAGCTACATTCCTACCATGCTGGATTACAGGACACACATAGAGAAGGAGAGCATGTTCAACACTCCTCCTGTATTCGCAATCTATGTGATGAAAGAGACTCTCAAGTGGCTCAAGGGAATCGGTGGTCTTGAGGCTATCAACAAGATCAACACCCAGAAGGCTGAGATGCTCTACAACGAGATCGAGCGCAACAAGATGTTCGTTGGAACAGCCAATCCAGAGGACCGTTCAATCATGAACGTATGCTTCGTTATGGCTCCTGAGTACAAGGAACTTGAGGCAAGTTTCCTGGATTACGCAAAGGCAAACGGAATGATGGGTGTAAAGGGTCACCGTTCAGTCGGCGGATTCAGGGCTTCCATCTACAACGCCTGCCCTGTGGAGAGTGTTCAGGCACTCATCAAGTGCATGCAGGATTTCGAGAAGAACGCAAAGTAATCTGAATCATGAAAATACTTATCGCTACAGACAAACCTTTCTCCAGCAAGGCTGTTGAGGGTATAAGGAATATCGTTGAGTCTGCGGGCCATACTTTTGCCGCTCTGGAAAAGTACGGAACAGAGGATAAACTCATTGAGGCCGTGGCAGATGCAGACGCTCTTATCGTACGTTCAGACAAGGTTACCAAGGCTGTGGTAGACGCTGCCAGAAACCTGAAGATTGTGGTCAGGGCAGGTGCCGGATTCGACAACCTTGACCTTGCCGCTCTCTCCGAGAGGAAGATAGTTGCAATGAACACTCCTGGCCAGAACTCCAACGCTGTCGCCGAGCTGGCTATTGGCATGATGATCTACATCTCCCGTAACCAGTTCACTCCGGGTACCGGAAGTGAGCTCAAGGGCAAGACTCTGGGAATCCAGGCTTACGGAAATGTGGGCCGCCTTGTTGCAGAGCACGCCAAGAGTTTCGGCATGAAGATCATGGCTTTCGACCCGTTCGTTCCAGCAGAAAAGATGGAGGCAGAGGGAGTTATAGTTGCCAAGGATCTGGATGACCTGTATTCCAACAGCAACTTCATTTCCCTGCACATTCCTGCAAACGAGCAGACAAAGGGTTCTATCGGCTACGCTCTCCTGAGCAAGATGCCTAAGGGAGGATGCCTGGTGAACACTGCCCGCAAGGAAGTCATCAACGAGCCTGAACTTGAGAAGATTCTGGAGGAAAGAGAAGACCTCAAGTACATCACCGATATAGCTCCTGCAAACATAGAGGTTCTCAAGGAGAAGTTCGGAAAGAGAGTATTTGCAACTCCTAAGAAGCAGGGTGCAGAGACCGCAGAGGCAAATCTCAACGCAGGTCTTGCAGCCGCTAACCAGATTGTTGGATTCTTCAAGGACGGTTGCACCCGTTTCCAGGTAAACAAGTTTTAAGTTATGGTAAAAGTTAAACCGTTTGCGGCTATACGTCCGCCAAAGGAAATCGTAAAGGAAGTGGCATCACGCCCTTACGACGTTCTTAACTCACAGGAAGCCAAGGCAGAAGCCGGTGAGAAATCCCTGCTTCACATCATCAAGCCTGAGATAGACTTTGATCCTATCGCAGATGAGCATGAGCAGAAAACCTACGACAAGGCTGTAGAGAATTTCAAGAAGTGGCAGCAGAACGGATGGCTGCGTCAGGATCCTAAGGAGCAGTACTACGTTTACGCCCAGACAATGGACGGACGTACCCAGTATGGTCTTGTAGTCTGCGCCAACACAGAGGATTACATGAGCGGTGCCATCAAGAAGCACGAGCTTACCCGCAAGGAGAAGGAAGACGACCGCATGATTCATGTAAGAATCCAGAACGCCAACCTGGAACCGGTATTCTTTGCTTATCCGGATAACGCTGAGATTAACGCCATCGTAGAGAAGGTTGTAAAGGAAAAGGCTCCGGAGTATGACTTTGTTGCGGAAGACGGATTCGGCCACACCATGTGGATTATAGACGACGATGCAACAATCGCCCGCATCACGGATATCTTCTCCACAATTCCAGCTTTCTATGTTGCTGACGGACACCACCGTACAGCAGCAGCCGGAAGAGTTGGCGCGGAGAAGAAATCCCAGAATCCAAACCACACCGGCAAGGAAGAGTACAACTACTTCATGGCTGTTGTTTTCCCGGAAAGCCAGCTCAAGATCATAGACTACAACCGCGTTGTAAAGGATCTGAACGGCATGACTCAGGACGAGTTCATCAAGAAGCTCGGCGATTTCATCACAGTAGAAAAGAAGGGTGCAGAGATTTACCGCCCTGCCGGACTTCATAACTTCTCTATGTATATTGGCGGAGAGTGGTACAGCCTGACAGCTAAGCCGGGAACTTATGACGACAACGATCCTATCAAGGTTCTTGACGTTTCCGTATTCTCAGATTTCATCGCAGACAAGCTTCTGGACATCAAGGATCTCCGCACGTCCAAGAGAATTGATTTCGTTGGCGGAATCAGAGGCCTTGGAGAACTCAAGAAGAGGGTTGACAGTGGAGAGATGGCTGCAGCGTTTGCACTTTATCCGGTATCCATGCGTCAGCTTATAACCATCGCGGATACAGGCAACATCATGCCTCCAAAGACCACTTGGTTTGAGCCTAAGCTCCGCAGCGGAATCACCATCCACTCGCTTGCAGACTTCAAATAACCTGCTCCTGAGCGCAAAAAGAAAGCTGACCGGTTTCGGCCAGCTTTTTTTTTCCGGGACAACTCTCTACGCTTCTGGTTTCTTGGGTTCCATGTGCAAGGTTACATGGCTGTCTTTTCCGAACCGTTCCTTAAGCATACGTTCTATGTCAGTAGCTCTGTCGTGAGCCTGTGCAAGAGAGATGTCTCCGTCCATGCGTATGTGCGCCTCTATGGAAATTCTGCCACCTAAGCGTCTGGTCCTCAGGTTATGAGGCTGGCAAACTCCGGGAACGGAACTTATGATGTCCAATATTTCCTTTTCCGTGTGTTCCTGGAGAGATTCATCTGTAAGCTCGCCGATGCTTTGCTTGAGTATGCGGACAGCTACAAAGACCAGCATTATGCCCACGATAATGGAAGCAACAGGATCAAGGACTGTCCATTTGTCGCCGAGTATTATGGCTCCGGCGATACCTATGGCGGCTGCTATGGAAGAGAGGGCATCGCTACGGTGGTGCCAGGCGTTTGCCACCACGGCCTGAGATTCCAGCTTACGGCCCTTGTATGCAGTGTAGCGGTAAAGAGCCTCTTTCACCACGATAGAAAGGAGAGCAGCCCAAAGAGCCAGAGTTCCAGGGGCTTCTATCTGCTGGCCCCGCATCCATAGGTAAAGCTTGTTGCCTCCGGAGAATATAATTCCGGCTGCTGCTCCGGCAAGAGCCAGTCCTATAAGGAAAGAAGCCACGGTCTCATACTTGCCGTGCCCATAATCATGAGATTCATCCTGTGGCCTGGAACTTATGTTGACGAACACCAGCACCACTATGTCCGTTATGAAATCCGAAAGGGAATGTACGGCATCCGCTATCATGGCCGAGCTGTGTCCCAGAAAGCCCGCCACGAACTTGAACGCCAACAGGATCACATTCCCTACGCCACCCACCAGCGTTACCCTGTATATTTCCTTCTCCCTATATTTCATCTACACAAATGTACAAAAATCTCCCTCATTGTATTCCTGCAAGATAGAACTGTACGTATCCCTGTAATGCGTGGTGACAGTGTGTCTCTTGTCCTTCGCTCCGCTCATCCCTCCCACTACGCAAGCTTGTGGGCCCCTCCCATTCATGTGGCCATGGGCGGCCACAGGCCAACAAGCCAACTGCCACCACGCCTTGCTGAACCGTCCGCAATTCATTTCAAAAACTACCGCCGCACGCCCTGCAACGCAAATCGCTGATTAACAAATACTTGCTTACTTAAACCTATGCAAAATTACATAGGTTCATATCATCATTTTGTTGATTATCAGACCGTTATCTTGCAGGACCAACTTTCAAGATTGTAGCATAAGAACATTCGTTGATTGGTATCTCTTCATTGTATTCCCTCAAAGTGTGGTGGCAGTTGTCTCGTATCACAAAGCGAAGGACAAGAGATATACTGCCAACTCACGCATTGCAGGAACCGCACATGCTTCTGCAGCGTAAGCCATTGATTAACAAATACTTGCTTATATGAACCTATGCGTTTTCGCCTAGGTTCGTATCATCATTTTGCTGATTATCAGACCGTTATCTTGCAGAGCAAAATGCAAGGTATGTGATAGCGTACGCAGTAATAAGGCACGGAGTGCCCGGCCGAGCAGGCCGCATACCCCTTGAAGGGTGCTCACGAAGTGAGCGGGGTGAAAACAGCGCAGTACGTGTAATAAGGCACGGAGTGCCGCGACCGGAGGGAGCTGTCTGCCACGATAGTGGCGTAAAAAATGGGCGGCATGCCGC
>JAFZMA010000220.1 GCA_017551215.1 Bacteroidales bacterium
ATAGTTCTTGCGCGCGAGCTTACTTTGCCCCAGATCAAGGACATAAGCCGCCGGATAGAGGAAGAGCACATATGTGGGCCATCAGGAGAACTGTTGCGTCTGGAGCTTTTCGTGCACGGGGCGCTTTGCATGTCCATATCCGGCAAGTGCTACCTCAGCCTGCAGGAGTACGGGGCATCCGCCAACCGTGGCAGCTGCTACCAGCTTTGCCGCAGGGGGTATAGAGTCACCGATCTGGAGACCGGGCGCGAACTGGAGATAGACAACAAGTACATCATGAGTCCCAAGGACCTGTGTACCATAGAGTTCGTTGATAAGATCATCGATGCGGGAATCTCCGTGTTCAAGATTGAGGGCCGCGCCCGCAGTGCCGAATACGTGAAGATAGTTACCACCGCATACCGCCAGGCCGCCGATGCCTGCTGCGCAAGTAATTACACAGATGAGATGAAGCTGGAACTCAAGGAGAGGCTCTCCGGAGTCTTCAACCGCGGATTCTGGGACGGCTACTACCAGGGCGCGCGTCTTGGAGAGTGGAGCGAGGTCTACGGCAACAAAGCCGCCCGCAAAAAGGTCTACGCTGCCAAAATCACCAACTACTTCTCAAAGCTTGGCGTGGCCGAGGTGCTGGTGGAATCCGGAGAAATCAAGCTCGGCGATGAAGTCCTCATCATCGGTCCGTCCACCGGCTGCGTAGAATTGAAAATCGCTGAGATAAGGGTAGATCTGAAGCCCGTTGAAAAGGCTGTCAAGGGAGATCTGTGCTCCATCCCCGTCTCCGACAAGCTCCGCCGCTCCGACAAACTCTACCTCTGGCAACCCGCCTAACCAAAAGCGGTGGTGGCAGCTAAGTGCCTTAGTTTCAACGATATGAGTGGTTGGTCCTGCACCGTTTTTGCCGCAGGGACAATGGCTTATATTGCTGAATTACAGCGGTTTATCCGCCACCTCTTTGCGTTGCAAGTCCTTATATGGGAGGATAAAATGTGCCGCTCTACATTTTTATATCGTACTCGCTGCCCATAAAAGAGGTGATAGCCAAAAGGGCTTTATCCCAATCGCCGAAGATGGAGAGGATCTTCATATGGTTGACAGGAGAACACTTTTTCAAAATATAATCCCGAAGCTGTAGCCTTTCTTTTTCCGCTAATCCTTCAAATATGTGTTCTATAACTGTATAAGGAAGGTATCCTGGTTGCTGACATGCGGCATCCACTTCCTTTAATGATCGTCTGAGTTTTTGCGATGATTGTTTTAACCTAATAGGTAGAGAAAAGGGATTGGAAGAGTATCCAAAGGCAAACAGATTCCAAACATATTTGTCCATAGTATCTACCAGGTGCGCTTCTACCGGGTTGTTGTTAATGTAGGAAATACATGTCCTGATCTTTTTTCCTCCATATTTGGCTGCATATCCAAATCCTCTTTGAAACAGAGGTCCGGTTCTTTTATGGTAGTGATTATATCTAACCGCAAAAAATGATGTACAATCTCTGACAAAGTCCATCAAAGAAGATTCGCTTGCTCTGCATAATACGTGAAAATGATTGTTCATCAAACAAAAAGAAATGGTTTCGATATGATACCTTATGCTATACATCCTATAAACGGAAATAAAGAACAAAGCATCATTACTTGACTTGAATAGAGTTGTCCTATCTACCGTTCTCTGATATATATGATAATACACTCCATTCTCGATAGAAGGTTTCTTGTGTTTCATTTTTCCTCAAAGATCCGGCATTGAAAATCAGAAACCAAACCATCCGGTAAATTTTACCTTGTATGATTCTGCAAAAAGCAAAAAATGAATTAAAATTTTGCGATTGGCGGCGGGTGATGAGGCTTGGACATCTTAAGAGGCCAATCTAGCGGTGGTGGCTAAATGCCTTAGTTTCAACGATATGAGGGGTTGGTCCTGTACCGTTTTTGCTGCAGGACCAGTGGCCTATGCGGCTGATTTACAGCAATTTAACCACCACCGCTTACTGGGGGAGATAGCAGTTGGAGGATGAAATGCGCGGGAACGGGTGCAAAAAAAACGCAGCCCGGGTGGGTTGCGCTTTTTTTTCTCAGCTAATCAGAGATTATTCTGCAGGGATGGCGTCCTTGATTGCCTCAAGAGCCTGGTTCAGTGAATCTGCAAAGCCAGAGCCACCGAGAGCGTCTGTAAGAGCGCCTACAGCGGTTGGAACAATGTAGAACTTGTAGAAGCAGATAGCTGCGATACCGAGGATAACACCTGCGATAGCAAGGCCCTTCAGTTTCTTTGCGCCGAAGCATCCGATCAGACCGAATACAACAGCCAGGATAGCGAGGATCCAGTTGAGGATAGGGCACCAGCAGAAAATAGCTGCAAGGATACCGAGAATGAAGCCGGCAACTCCTAATCCGTTACCTTTCTTTACGGTTTCTTCCATAGTTAATTACACTTATGTGTGTCGTGCGCAACTTTTTTAGGTTATACTTGATTGAATTGCTTATTGTTTCTAACGCAGTTTGGGCAAATATAGGAAAATTTTCAGTCAGACGCAATTAAAATGGGGGTTCATTTTTTCCTGGATACCAGGGCGGCGGCGAACTTTTCCATCTGGGCTTTTTGTCCGGCGGAGAGGTTTGTCTGCTCTAATTCGTTGAGAGCCAGCCTGTAGTATCTGCCAATGGCTTCTTCTGCAAGGGAGTCTACGCCAAGTTTCCGGTAGAAGGATTTTACGGCGTCGATTTTTGCGGCACCATGGCTTTCATCCATAGCCAGGAGCCCGTCAAGCTGCTTGCAGAGACTTTGGCCGCTGGCAAGTTCACGGCACTTTATCAGCAGCCAGGTCTTCTTGTTGTTGAGAATGTCTCCGCCAATCTTCTTGCCGAAAACCTTCTCGTCTCCGAAGCTGTCCAGGTAGTCGTCCTGGATCTGGAACGCCAGACCGAGCTGAAAACCAAAGTCGTAGATCTGCCGGCCAAGGGTGCTGTCAGCGCCGGCTATGAGCGCTCCCATGCAGGCTGCGAACGCTATCAGCACGCCCGTCTTCAGGCCTATCATCTTCATGTACTCGTCCATAGGAACATCGTCCATGGTCTCGAAGTTCATGTCCATCTGCTGGCCCTCGCAAACCTCAAGCGCCGTGCGTGTAAACAGTTCGTGGACATTTCTCAGGCAACGCTCCGGCGCCTTGTGCAGAAGCTGGTAGGACGAAATGCACATGGCATCTCCGGAAAGTATGGCGATGTTGTTGTCCCACTTCTTGTAAACCGTTGGTACGCCGCGCCGTATGTCCGCCTTGTCCATTATGTCGTCGTGGATGAGCGTAAAGCTGTGGAACACCTCCAGGGCCATCGCCGGAGAGAGGATATGTTCCCCGATTTCATCGCTGAAGAGATTGTAGACCGCAAGGCAGAATCTCGGCCTGAGCCTCTTGCCACCGATGTCCAGCATATATTTGAGCGGTGAGTAGAGCTTCTGCGGTTCTTCCGGCCAGTTGAGGCGGGAGATTTCATCGTCGATGATCTTATACAGGTCTTCCAGTTTAAGCATATCGGTAAGATTTGTGCGCCGCAAGCAATTGAGCGCAACTACAAATGTAACAATTATATGTCTTTATAGCAATTTGCGCCGGCTAGGTATCTGTGTTTAAACTTCTATTTGTATTTTTGAATTCAAATTCTTTTTGCTCAGCGATGGGAAACACGTCCGGGAAAGACATCTCTTTGAATGCGCCGCTTGCCGGCAGCGCCGTTGTGGTCAAGCACACCGGCAGCCACTATCTGCTCAGCCCGCTTCCGGAGTGGAAGCCTTTTGTGGCTGTGGCAAGGGGCAAGCTGCGCCTGAAGGACTCCGCTTCCACCAACCCGGTAGCGGTGGGGGATGTGGTTGATTATGTGGGAGATCAGACGAGTACGTTCACCATTACCGCCGTGCATGACCGCCGCAACTGCATTGTGCGCAAATCCCAGAACCTTTCCCGTCAGAACCATGTGATAGCCGCCAATATAGACCGCGTTTTCCTGACCGTCACGCTGCGGGAGCCGGAGATAAAACTCCAGTTTGTGGACCGTTTCCTTGTCACGTGCGAGGCATACGGTGTTCCGGTAACAATCCTTCTGAACAAGGCGGATCTGTATCGCGGAGAAGAAGGGGAAGGGCTGGCAGATGAGTCACTTGCGCAGATGGCGGCAGGCTTCATGCAGATTTACCGCGGTGCCGGGTATGAGGTCCTGGAGACCTCCGTCAAGACCGGCTACAACATTGGGCGCCTAAAGGAGATGTGCCGCGGCAAGGTAGTGCTGTTCAGTGGCCAGAGCGGTGTTGGCAAGAGCTCGCTTGTGAACGCGCTGGATCCATCGCTGAGGCTGAAGACGGCTGAGATTTCACAGGCCCATCTGCAGGGCAGGCACACCACCACGTTCTACGAGATGCACCCGCTTTCATGCGGCGGGTTTGTGGTGGATACTCCGGGCATCAGGGGGTTCGGGCTGGTGGATTTCGGCAAGGAGGAACTCAGCAACTATTTCCCTGAAATGCTGAGAGTTGAGGACAACTGTAAGTTTGTTCCGTGCACCCACACCCACGAGCCGGGCTGTGCCGTTAAGGCCGCTGTGGAGAGGGGTGAGATTTCTCCTCTGCGATATTCTTCCTACCTGGCTATGCTGGAGTCCGACGGCAAGTACCGCGAGGGGGACGAGTAAGCCCAGTGTTTCAGAGGCTGACAATCTGTTATGGCAACACAATCCCTTATACGGCAGATGAACAGGAGGGTGCTCAGGCTTGCGCTTCCGAGCATCCTGGCCAACATCACCGTTCCGCTGGTGGGGATGGTGGACGTTGGCGTGAGCGGCCATATCGGGGATGCCGTAGCCATTGGCGGCATGGCCATTTCCACCATGCTTTTCGACCTGCTCTACTGGAACCTGGGCTTCCTGCGCGTGGGAACCGGAGGAATGGTGGCGCAGGCTCTGGGCCGCAGGGACCTTGCCTCTGTGATGAAGGTTTTCACCCAGGGAATAGGCACGGCTCTGGGAATAGCACTGCTCATCTTTGCCATTCAGTACCTTTACATAGACATTGCTCTGCGATTCATCCATTGCTCGGATCAGGTGGCTGCTCTGGCCCGCCAGTACTATTTCATCAGGATCTGGGCGGCGCCGGCAACGCTGTGCCTGTTCGTGTTCAAGGGATTTTTCATCGGCATGCAGAACGCCATAAGTCCCATGGCGGCGGATATCCTTGTGAACGTGGCCAACCTCCTGCTGAGTCTGCTGTTTGCTGTCAAGCTGGGGATGGGGTTCAAGGGCATTGCCTGGGCAGTGCTCACGGCCCAGTACACGGGGCTTCTGCTGTGTGTGGCGCTGTTCCTGATTTACTATCGCCGGCTCTTCAGATATGCGGACCTTAGGAAATCGCTGAGGATAAAGGATATGAGCCGATTCTTCTCCGTGAACGGCAACCTGTTTGTGCGGAGCGTGTGCTTCCTTTTCATCTACGTGGGCTTTACGTCCCTGGCGGTGGATTATGGAGATACCATGCTGGCTGTCAGCACTATAATCATGAAGCTCCTGATGCTTTTCTCTTTCTTCATCGATGGATTTGCCTTTGCCGGGGAGGCACTTGCCGGAAAGTATATCGGGGCGCGGGATGGCGTTGGGCTCAGGCTGTCTGTGCGGGTGATTTTCCGCTGGTGCCTGTGGATTGCCGTTGCGTCTACCGTGATTTACATTGCGGCGGGCAAGCAGATGGTGATGCTGATGACAGACAAGGCGGGTGTTGTGGATGCGTCCGTACCGTTTTTGGTCTGGCTCTGGGTTATGCCGGCCCTTTCCACCCTGGCTTTCGTATGGGATGGCATCTACATAGGCGCTACCGCCACCCGGCTGATCATGTTCGGGATGATTCTGGCCGCGGTCCTGTTCTTTGTAACATATTACGCTCTGCGCCCTCTCTGGGGCGTTCAGGCCCTGTACGTTGCGTATATGATGCATGTGGTAGTGCGCAGCGTCTGGATGCAGGCTTTCTCCCGCCGTGCGGTCTTTTCAAAAATTTCTTAACAAAAAATTTGGCAGTTAAGTTTTTTTGATACCTTTGCCGGCCGATTTCACGGAAAAACAATAAAAACTTATCGATATATGAACACAAAACTGCTTTATCAGCAGCCGATTGCAACTGTGCTGCTGTTAGAAACTGAATCTGTCATTTGCCAGAGCGGCATTAGAGGTGGCGAGGGTATGGATCACCAGGCTGGTGGCGATGAAACATGGTCTTAATTAATAAGGAGAATAAGAAATGAAAACACTTAGATTTTTATCAGCATTGCTCCTTATGACAGGAGTTGTTATTTCTTCTTGTTCCAAGAACGATCTTGAGCCAGAGCAGGAACCTCAGAATCCTAAGAATCCTGTATCAACGGTTAAGACTTACAAAGTAACTGTTAAGACCAATGGTGGGGTTGAAACAAAAGCCGCACTTGCAGAGAGCGGATCTACCCTTTCTTTCACTTGGAAGGTCGGCGATAAGCTGACAGTTACCAAAGGAGGAGTTTCTGTAGGAACCCTTGAAGCAAAAGAAGAGGGTAAAACCACAACATTTGAGGGTACTTTATCTGGCAACATTGCAGAGGGGAATACATTGGTGTTGAGCTACATGTGTCCAAGCTACAATTATCAGGACGGAACACTTGACTATATAGCCAACCATTGCGACTACGCAACTTCCACCGTTAGTGTTACATCTGTTAACAATGATGTAATCACAACAACTGCTGCTAATTTTACACTTCAGCAGGCAATAGTAAAGTTCACTCTTAAAAACAAGGTAGGAGGGGCTGCTCTTAATCCAACAACCCTTACGTTGAGAGCTGAAGGAATGAGCGACGTTGTTATCACACCAACTAGCAGTACGAATGTGCTTTATGCTGCACTTCCGGCCTTTACTAATAAGAACTTTACCATGAAAGCAGTGGTAAATGGAGATATCTACTACTTCCAGGTGGCTGGAGTTTCTTTTGAGAGCACTAAGTACTATACAAGAACAGTGTACATGGCGTCATCTAGCGTTAAAGAGACTGAAACACCTCTTACACTGGAGGCTCTTAACGATAACACCACCGTTACTTTCAGCAAATATTCAGGAGTGCAGTATAGCATTAATGGAGGAACAAAAACCGATGTACCGTCAAGTGGAATAATACCAACATTGAATTCAGGGGACAAAGTTTCTTTTTATGGTAATAATATTTCATATGATAATTCCGTAATGCCTGGGTACAGTGGTTCTCCTGTTATTGCCTGTGACAAAGATTGTTATATATATGGTAATATCTTGAGTCTTATGTATTCAGATAGTTTTGCTACGGCTACAACTATTGGAGATACTTATGCTTTTAGGTATTTCTTTTATAATAACTCGCATTTAGTTAACCACAGTGAGTATGATTTGGTTCTTCCAGCTACAAATTTAACAACAGGTTGTTATTATGGTATGTTCTATCTTTGTACTGGTTTGACAAGAACCGTAGAGCTGCCGGCAACAACCCTTACACAATCTTGCTATCATCTAATGTACTATTGTTGCACGAGCCTTACTGCTGCTCCGAAAATTTCAGCATCTAGAATAGAGACTTCAAGTTTTTATCAAATGTTTTCTGGCTGTGCAAATTTGAAGTATGTTAAGTGTTTAGCTACTTCAATGGTAACCAATAGCACTTTTAACTGGCTGTCTGGTGTTTCTGGCAGTGGTGTTTTTGTAAAGGATGCTAACATGAATGATTGGCCTTCCGGTGCCAGCGGAATTCCTTCTGGTTGGACAGTTCAGAACAACTAATCTTTCGCACACTAAGTAACATTCAATATATATAGGAGACCGGCTTCAGAAATGGGGCCGGTTTCTGTTTTAGGCGCGGCGATGGGGGCTTGCAATGCTTTGATTTACAGGGGCTCCAGAATATTACCGTGAGTATATGGCGAGTAATGTTTTGGATGTGCTGATTGCCGGGGAGTTACAAAGGACCATCGCCGAGAAGGGAGCAGTTATTTCCCGCCAAGGCTGTGGGGAGCTATTGAGGGGCTCTCCTCGCCTGGCGAGAATAACTGCCGGCAAGTGCTCCTGTCGTCCCAGTTTGTGTGCCGACGGGAGCAAAAACGGGCTTAAACGCTCCCGTCGTCCATGATTTTGGGACGACGGCGTCAGTGGAGGTGCGGTGGCGGGGGGGGGTAAACCTGCTAAGAAAAGTTCCGTTTGACGAAAAGGGCGGTTGGACAGTTCAGAACAACTAATCTTTCGTACACTAAGTAACATTCAATATATACAGGAGACCGGCTTCAGAAATGGGGCCGGTTTCTGTTTTAATCCGGCCGTTTTATGTGAAGCCAATATTTTTACCATAAAGGATGGTGTTATAAAGAAAAATATTACATTTGCATCAGAAAGTCCTACTCCTATGCGAAGGCCTTAGTTCCACTTTGGCGGTTTATGTAGCATAAGTGGGG
>JAFZMA010000221.1 GCA_017551215.1 Bacteroidales bacterium
AGCATCCGGGCTGGAAATGATGTAGCCGTTTCCACGGTATGCGCCTTCTGCACCAAGGAGCTGGGAGCCGTCTTCATAGAAGTTTGCGGCAAGCGTTCCGTCTGTGTTTGCATTTGGCTCAGAAAGGGCTTCCTTTCTGTCTACCTTGATCTTGAAGCCTTCTCGCTTTACGGATACCGCTGCGGATGGGAGTTCCAGATCTTTATAGTTGGAGTTATAGCCGATGAACACTCTCTTGAGTTCTATGTCTTTCTGCCTGTCTTTCTCTTTAGGATAAGGAAGCCACATCCTTACTACTTCTCCAGCAGGAACTGCATCCGGCATCACTCTCATAAGCACGTGGACAGTCATTTTCACAGGATCCACGTATGAACTTACGCGGATGTCTTTGCCCCAGACCTGCTGGAAGCAGGCATCTGAGATAACCTTTGGAAGATAGTCTTTCAGGAAATCTCCAGTAGTACCTGTCTCAGGGCCGTCTACAGCCTCGCGTGCCGCAACGCAAACCGGATCTACCAGGAAAAGGTTACCGGGACCCTTGCGGAAATAGCGGCGCTGCCCGTCTATCACCTTGCATTCCAGGGCGCCGGACTGCCTCCAGGCCTCCATCTGTTCCTCGGTAACGTTAGGAATGTATTTCTTGATGTACTCCAGAACTTCCTCTTCTCCCTTGTTGAATTCGGCGAGAATTCTCTGCATCTTGTCTTTCTCAAAGTTTATCAGATACCGGTCGGATTCGGAAAGGGAATCGCACATAAGGGCTTCTGAAAGAATCTGGTTAGCCCTCTTGAAGTTGCCGTTCTCAATCAGATCATCCAGAGTTGCCCCGTCGAGTTTTGGGGACATCTGTGGAGTGTTGGACGTACAGAACGTTACAAGAATTGCCGTGGAGATGGCGGCTGCTGCGGAAAGCAGTTTGAATGAAGTTTTCATATTATATTGTTTTCGGTTTTCTGTTAAGCATAACAAATATAATAAAAGCGGGTGAAAAATCACTCGCTTTTATCAAATCGGTAAGGTCTGAAAAGGCTTTTAGCCCTTTACGCGCTCGCCGTAAGTGCGGTCTTCTACCTTTACGCTGATCTTCTCTCCGTTCTGGATGAACAGCGGAACCATGATCTTGGCGCCGGTCTCCAGAGTGGCTTCCTTAAGGGCGTTTGTAGAAGCGGTGTTACCCTTTACTGCAGGCTCCGTGTAGGTTACCTCGAGCTCCACGAAAGAAGGAAGTTCGCATGTGAGGATTTCCTCATGGTCTGCCCAAACCATCATTTCCACATTCTGGCCCTCTTTCATAAGGTCTGCGTTCTCTACGAAGTCTTTGTCCAGGTGAACCTGCTCGTAGGTTTCGCGGTGCATGAAGTTGTAGCCGCTCTCGTCTGCATAGAGATACTGGTAAGGTCTTCTTTCTACAGATACAAGGTCTATTCTCTCTCCTGCTCCGTATGTGTGCTCCAGAAGTTTTCCGGTCTGGAGATCCTTGAATTTCGTTCTTACGATAGTGTTTCCTTTGCCAGGCTTAACGTGCTGGAAATAAACCAACTGGCAAGGATGATCGTTGAAAAGGAAGAAAATTCCGTTCTTAAAATCTGCTGTAGTTGCCATAAAAAATACTGTAAAATTTGCCGCAAATATAACTTTTTAGGCGGATTTTTAAAAATCGGGCCGTGGAGGTGAGCTGCCACTTTGGCGTGGAAGTAGCTCCGCAAACGCCTATTATGTCTCCGCTCTTGAACCAGCCTTTGTCTATCTGGCTCAGCGATTGGATATTGTATGAACGCGGGTTGTTCTTTTTGCAAAGTTCGTAGAGGACTTTACCGTTGGAGGAGTCTTTTCCGCTCACAAAAATGATGACGTTGTGGCTGCGGGCGAAGGCGCTCAGACGGGCATGCCGTTGGGCAACCTGGCGGCAGATAGTGTTGTGGATTGTGAGCATGGACTCGTCTGCCATTCTCTCCCTTATACGGTCGCAAACCTGAGCGTATTCCACCGGGTCCTTTGTAGTCTGGGAGAAGATGTTTACGGGCTTGGAAAAATCCACCTTGTCTATCTGGTCTATGTTCTCCACAACCACGGCTCTTCCTTGTGCCCTTCCTACCAGGCCGTTAACCTCCGCATGTCCTATCTTTCCGAATATTACAATCTGGCCTTTGGTGTCTGCAATCTTCTTCTGTAGCTGGAGCACCACAGGGCAGGTGCAGTCTATCAGCTCTATGTTCCTTTCCCTGGCAAGAGCGTATGTGGAAGGCGGCTCGCCGTGTGCGCGTATGAGGACAGTTGTATCGCTGAGCTTGCTCATCCTGTCCAGGTCTATAACGTGCAATCCCTTCTTTTCCAGGCGATCCAGCTCTGAGTTGTTGTGCACAATGGCACCGAGGGTATAAAGCACGCTCTGCTTGTTGAGGTTCTCCTCAGCAGTCCTAATGGCTTTTACCACTCCGTTGCAGAAGCCGGAATCCTTGTCTATTTCTACTCTTGTTTTCATTGCGGGAGGCGGTGATAAATCCGAGTCCGTCTGCAAAGATACTTTTATTGCTCCATTTTTGTAAATTTGTAGACTCAAAAGAGAAATCTATGGCAAGCGGAAAGATCATTATCGCGATAGACGGTTACTCGTCTACAGGAAAAAGCACCTTTGCCAAACTGGTTGCAAAAGGGCTGGGTTACATTTATGCAGACAGCGGGGCCTTGTACAGGGCCGTCACGTATTTTGCCTATACCAACGGCTTTATAGACGACAGCGGGAACATAGACAAAGATAGTC
>JAFZMA010000222.1 GCA_017551215.1 Bacteroidales bacterium
CTGGGGTATGTTCCAGAAGGTATCTCCAGTTGAGGATGAAAAACTGGCGGTCGCACTGTGCCCTCGGACTCCAGACGGCCGGCCCCTTGGAACTGTTGAGCATACGGAACTGGATTGTAGAGGCATCTGTCACAAGTCCCATTCCTCCGCCCAACGCGTCTATCTCTCTGACTATCTGGCCTTTAGCAATTCCACCAACAGCGGGGTTGCAGGACATCTGGGCTATCTTGTTCATATCCATGGTAATGAGCAGAACCTGGCTTCCCATACGGGCGGCGGAGAGCGCCGCCTCGCATCCGGCGTGCCCTGCTCCAACCACTATTACATCGTATTTTCTGCTAATGCCCATGGATAAATTCAGCCTTTGTAACCAACATCAATCTTGCCTATATCAAACCCGGAAACCAGGAGTTTGAGGGCCGCGTTTTCCGCCTGTCTCATCTTCTTCTGTTTATACGGGGTAACGTCGTCTTCTCCGGCCAGATGAAGGATTCCGTGTATGATCACTCTCAAGAGTTCGCATTTCAGAGCAGGGGAAAACATCTGGCGGTATGTCCGGGAGTTGGCCAGAACAGTATCCAGGCTTATGTAAAGATCTCCGCTTACAACGTTTCCCTGGCAATAGTCAAAAGTTATGATGTCGGTGAAATAGTTGTGGCCCAGAGTGCTTTTGTTCAGCTCCAGGATATAGGGGTCCGAGCAGAAGATTACATTCACTTCTCCGAGGCTGTAATTCCTGTCGCTGAGTAAACTGTTTATCCACTTTTTTATCTCCGTCTTGCCCTTTAGGCGGCTGCGGACATCATTGTCTATGAAATGCAACATTGATGTTTTATTGATAAAGTCTTTTTCTCTTTTATCTGTAAACAGATAACTTTGTGGTGCAAATTTATCTAAAAATTAGAGTTTATGGCTAAAGTATCTGTTATTGGCGCCGGTAATGTTGGCGCTTCTTGCGTAGAGGCTATGCTTCACCTGAACTTCTGTTCAGAGATTGTTCTTCTGGATATCAAGGAGGGCATCTCCGAGGGAAAGGCTATGGATATGATGCAGGCCGCCAAGCAGTACGGAACAAACACAAAAATAACCGGAGTAACTAACGATTATTCCAAAACCGCAGATTCAGACGTTGTTATCATCACTTCTGGCATTCCAAGAAAGCCTGGCATGACAAGAGAGGAACTGATTGGCGTTAATTCAAAAATCGTTTCCAGCGTTACAGAGAACGTTCTCAAGTATTCTCCTAAGGCTGTGATTATGGTTATCGCCAACCCTATGGACCCTATGACTTACCTCACTCTCAAGAAGAACAATCTTCCTAAGAACCAGGTTGTCGGAATGGGCGGACAGCTGGATTCCAGCCGTTTCACCTACTATCTGGCACAGGCTCTGGATGTTCCGGTAAGCGATATAGAGTGCATGGTTATCGGTGGTCACGGAGACAAGACCATGATTCCTCTTATCCGTTTTGCAACATACAAGGGAATCCCTGTTACCAAGCTTCTGAGCAAGGAGCAGTGCGATAAAGTAGTGGCAGATACAATGGTTGGCGGTGCAACTCTTACCAAGCTTCTGGGAACAAGCGCATGGTATGCTCCTGGAATGAGCGCTGCAACAATGGCAAAATCTATCGTCATGAACGAGAGAAAGATGATCCCTTGCTGCTGCTATCTGGAAGGCGAATATGGAGAAAACGATCTTTGCATCGGAGTTCCTGCAATCGTTGGAAAGAACGGCTGGGAGAAGATTGTTGAACTTGAGCTCAACGATGAGGAAAAGGCTCTGTTCAAGGCAAGTGCAGATGCCACCCGCAACACCGCAAACGTACTCAAAGAGCAGAATATAATCTAAAACAAAAGCAATATGGAAATTAAAAAATCCCCTAAAGCAAACCTTGAGAACAAGAAGACTTTGTTCCGCGAGATTGGTCTGATAGCCGCTCTCGGACTGGTTCTCCTCGTTTTCGAATGGAGTTCTACAGACAAGGAAGTCGGCTCCCTTGCTGCGAACACCAATGTTATCACAGATGAGGAGCAGGCTCCTATTACCCAGGAGACTCCTCCGCCACCTCCAGAGCAGATCCGCGAGCCTGTCATGACAGAAGAGCTCCAGATTGTGGAGAACGACGTTAAAGTAGAGACAGACTTCATCAGTACCGATGACTCTGACCAGAAAATCGAAATCAAGCCTTACGTAGAGGCAAAGCCTGTAGAGGAGGAGGTTGAGGTTGAGGAAGAAATTCCTTTCGCAATCGTTGAGGACAAACCTATGTTCCAGGGCAAGGATGCAAACGAGTTCACCAAATGGGTTTACAACCAGATAGAGTATCCGGAAATTGCAAAGGAGAATGGTATCCAGGGCCGTGTTACCGTTCAGTTTACGATCGATAAAGACGGTAGCGTTAAGGATGTTAAGGTGCTCAGAGGTGTTGACTCATCTCTTGACAAAGAGGCTGTAAGAGTTATCCAGAAGTCTCCAAAATGGAGTCCTGGAAAGCAGAGGAATAAACCGGTAAAGGTTAAGTATACATTCCCTATCATCTTCCAGCTCAGATAATTAGAACAATTGTTTAACCTAATATTTTTATCGCGATGAAAAAATTACTGTTACTTGCAGCTGCTTGCTGCTTCCTGCTGGCATCTTGCTCCTCTGGTGGAGTAAAGCCTACCGGAGATCCTGAGAAGGACGCAAAGGCTCTGATGGATTTCCAGACTCAGAAGACAAAGGAAATGACCGATGCTTTTGCTCACCTGAAACTTTCAAAGGCTGGCCAGATTGGCAAAGAGATGGAAGAGGTTAACAAGCAGTTCCAGGATTTCTATGCAAAGAACGAGAACAAGGCTAAGTTCGACGAGGCTTACGGAAAGCTCCTTACCGGTGCTGTAGAGGGCGTTGCAAATAGCCTTAAGGATGCCTTCGACAACGGAGAAGAGAAAGTTGAGGAGGCTGTGGAGGATGCTGCCGAAGAAGTTAAAGAGGCCGTAGAAGAGGTTGCTCAATAACTTTTGCGGCTTGCCACAAAAGACAAACGGAGATGCGTCAAACATCTCCGTTTTCTTTTATATGCAGGAGAGGCTTGCTGTATCAAGAACCTATTCATGCCCGATCAAATATGAATGATTGGCAAACCATAGGATTTGATTAAACGAGGTATGATTGATTGTGATTATTGGATAGTGTTATGTAGTATGACCGTTTCTTTTAAGGTGAGTCTGACTTCTCAAAAGAACCTGTAGACGCCCATGTCTACATGAATGGGTGGCAAGCCTTTAGGCTTGACGGGATGAAGCGAAGCATTATATGCTGAGCGGAAGGTTCTTGAGAATGTCAGGCTCACCGGTATAAACAGATGTTCTACTTGATACCTTTCTCCTTTTTGATCATTTTAACAACCTTCTCGACAGGCAGGGCCTCTATGACGTTACCGCGGTAGCCTTTGGTTGTTTCGGCCGCAAATAGGCTGTTCCACAGGGCTTCTGCCGTGGCCTCTACCGTGGCCTCGAACAGCGGAGACATCTTGTCGTTGTCCAGAACCTTGGTGGTATGGATTGGTTCATCTACAATCATGTTGTCCGGATAGACAGAGAACGCTATTACATAGTCTCCGCTTCCGTTGGAAGCAAAGCTGCCGGTCTTGGCCAGAGCCATGAAAGCCCTCTTTGCCATTCTCTCAAGCTGACGGGCATCTACCGGAGCATCCGTTGCAACCACTATCATGCAGGAACCGTCTCCGCCCTTGGCCTCTTCCTTTTTGGCCTCAGCCTCAACGCTTTTGCGGTATGAATAATCGCCGAGCTTACGGCCTACCTCAACACCGCAGATTTCCAGGATTCCGCCGTAATTAGTCTGCACCAGCACTCCAACAGTATATCCGCCTAGATCTTCCGGAAGCACCCTGGAAGACGTGCCTATTCCGCCTTTCCAGCTGAAGCAGATGGTGCCTGTTCCTGCACCAACGCAACCTTCCTCAACAGGGCCGCCCTTGGCGTTTGCAATTGCCTGAAGAACGTGCTCCGGCTTAACGTAACGGGCACGCATGTTGTTCAGGCGGCCGTCGTTTGTCTCTCCTACAATGGCGTTCACGGAATTCACGTTCTCATTCCCAGGCTGTGCCAGCGTATGGGTGATAACACCGTACAAGCCCGCTGCAATACTCAGCGTATTTGTCAGAATGATAGGCGTTTCTATGTTTCCGAGCTCCTTCACCTGGCTATATCCGGCAAGCTTCCCAAAGCTGTTTCCAAGATACATTGCTGCTGGTACTTTCTTGCGGAAAATGTTCCCGGAATGAGGAAGAATGGCTGTAACGCCCGTACGCATATCGTCCGTTTCCTTGAGCGTAACCTGCCCAACCGTAACCCCCGCAACATCCGTAATAGCATTGTACTGGCCGGTTTTAAAAATTCCGTAAGAAAGACCGTAATCTCTCATTCTTTTCTTCTGTGCAGAAGATTCCGTTAAGCTTCCCATAATGATTGAAAGGGCTAATATCAAAAACAATGATTTGCGTGCCATAGTCTGTGTGTTGAAACCGTTTAGCAAGTACAAATATAAAAAATAAGTACCTTTGAACCCTAATTGATTCTCAGCGATGGAGAAAGCGATATTGATAAGTGCTGTAACGCCGGACATTACGGAACTTCAGGCCAACGAATACCTGGACGAACTGGAATTCCTGGCCACAACCGCATCCATAGAGGGCGTGAAGAGATTTATGCAGAGGCTGGACCGGCCCCTGTCCAGCACATACGTGGGTAAGGGAAAGCTGCAGGAAATCAAGGAATATGTAGCTGAGAACGAAATCCACCTGGCCGTTTTCGACGATGAGCTCACCGGAGCCCAGGTAAGAAATCTAGAAAAAGAACTGGGTTGCTCCATACTGGACCGCACCACCCTGATTCTGGACATCTTTGCCATGAGGGCCAAGACCGCCTACGCCAAGACACAGGTGGAACTTGCACGGTATCAGTACATTCTGCCAAGGCTCACCGGCATGTGGAGCCACCTGGAACGCCAGAGGGGCGGACGCGGAACCAGAGGCGGCGCGGGAGAAAAGCAGCTGGAGACAGACCGCCGAATAGTCATGGACAAAATCTCCCAGCTCAAGGATCAGCTAAAGAAAATCGACCGCCAGATGGCCACCCAGAGAGGCAACCGCGGAAGGATGGTCCGGGTCTCCCTTGTGGGCTACACCAACGTTGGCAAAAGCACCATCATGAACCTCCTCTCCAAGAGCAATGTCTTTGCGGAAAACAAACTCTTTGCAACGCTGGATACCACTGTAAGAAAGGTTGTTATAGACAACACTCCTTTCCTCCTCAGCGATACGGTTGGCTTTATAAGGAAACTTCCGCATCAGCTTGTGGAATCGTTCAAGAGCACGCTGGATGAGGTAAGGGAAGCAGACATCCTCCTTCATGTAGTTGACGTTTCCCATCCGAACTTTGAGGACCAGATAAAGGTGGTCAAGCACACACTAGAGGAAATAGGGGCCGGCAACAAACCCGTCTTCATGGTTTTCAACAAGATAGATGCATATAAGTTCACTCCAAAGAGCGAGTTTGATCTCAGCGATGACCGCCCGGGAAGAATATCGCTGAGGCAACTGGAAGAAAGCTGGGTGGCAAAGGAAAACTCCCCGGCAATCTTCATCTCCGCCAAGGAAAAGACCGGCATAGACAAACTAAGAAACGACCTCTACAAGATGGTGGGAGAAACCATCCGCGGCCGCTACCCTTTCACCGGCTTCCTCTGGCAAAACTTTGATGAAGAAGAATTGCAGTAAAAACAACCACTCCAGCAAAACTTCACGAACTCCGCCTACAACAAAACCGGCTCTGCAAGACAATACACTAATAATCAGGCGTTTAATAAAGTTAACCTATCCGATTTTGGATAGGTTAACTTGTACATTGTGCTGATATTCAGCACTTTGCCTTGCAGGGCTATTTTCGTAGATATTCTACGCGCTGCCTGCACGCTTGGCATATTGCCTTGCAGGGTTTACTTCTTGCACCAGCCCTTCAGGAACTCGCGGTTGAGCCTTGCAATGTGGCTTACGGATACGTGCTTAGGGCACTCCATCTCGCAAGCCCTTGTGTTAGTGCAAGTTCCAAAGCCGAGCTCATCCATCTTGGCTATCATGTTCATAGCCCTTCTGGTGCTCTCTACCTTGCCCTGAGGAAGCAGAGCAAGTGAGCTGACCCTTGCTCCGATAAACAGCATCGCTGAGCCATTCTTGCAAGTTGCCACGCAAGCGCCGCAACCAATACAGCTTGCGGCATCCATACTCAGGTCTGCCTTCTCCTTGGCGATAGGGATGTTGTTGGCATCCTGTGCGGAACCCGTGCGGACATCCACAAAGCCTCCGGCCTGCATAATCTTGTCAAGGGCGCTGCGGTCTACTACAAGGTCTTTGATTACAGGGAAAGCTGCACTTCTCCAAGGTTCTATGGTGATAGTGCTGCCGTCCTTGAATTTACGCATGAAGAGCTGGCATGTAGTTACCTCGTTCTCAGGACCATGAGCCCTACCGTTGATGTACAGGGAGCAAGCTCCGCAGATACCCTCTCGGCAGTCGTGGTCAAAGCTGATAGGAAGAGCCTTGCCGGCTGCTTTAGCCTCTTTGTACTTCTCTCCCGAGCAAGCTTCTCCGCCCTGACATCCCTTGCTGAAAGCAACCGGATCCGAGTTCTGGTGAACAAGCTGGTCGTTGAGAATATCCAGCATCTCCAGGAAAGAAGAATCGGGACTGATGTTGTCTACCTTATAGGTTTCAAAATGCCCTTTTGACTTGGCATTTTTCTGTCTCCAAACTTTTATAGTGAATTTCATAGACTAGTCTTTATAATTTCTGGTTGCTACTTTAATTCCTTCGTATACAAGAGGTTCCTTGTGGAGTTCCGGCTCCTGGCCTTCTCCCTTGTATTCCCAGGCGGAAACATACATGAAGTTCTCGTCGTCTCTCTTGGCCTCTCCTTCCTCTGTCTGCATTTCCTCTCTGAAGTGGCCTCCGCAGCTCTCCCTACGGTTGAGGGCATCGCGAGCCATAAGGTCACCGATTTCAAAGAAGTCTGCAAGTCTCATAGCCTTCTCGAGCTCCTGGTTGAACTCTCCGTTTTCTCCGGAAACGTAAACGTTCTTCCAGAATTCTTCCTTGAGACGCTTGATTTCTACGATGGCTTTCTTGAGGCCTTCTTCTGTACGGCCCATTCCAACGTATTCCCACATGATGTTGCCCAGTTCCTTGTGGATTTCGTCTGGAGATTTCTTTCCCTTGATTGCAAACAGTTTTGCAATGCGGTCTTTGACAGCCTTCTCAGCCTCGTCAAACTCAGGGGCGTTGATGTCTGTCTTAGGTTCCTGGATCTTCTTTGCCAGATATCCGCCAATGGTGTAAGGCAGGATGAAATATCCGTCTGCCAGACCCTGCATCAGAGCGGAAGCTCCAAGGCGGTTTCCACCGTGGTCTGAGAAGTTGGCCTCTCCTATGGCGAACAGTCCAGGAATGGTTGTCTGGAGGTCATAATCTACCCAGAGGCCACCCATTGTGTAATGGATTGCCGGATAGATCATCATAGGCTCCTTGTAGGCATCCACGTCTGTGATTTCCTCGTACATCTGGAAGAGGTTGCCGTAGCGCTCCCTGATCTTGTCTTCTCCAAGGCGCTCGATAGCGGTCTTGAAATCCAGGAACACGGCTTTTCCGGTCTCGTTTACACCGTAGCCGGCATCGCATCTTTCCTTGGCTGCACGGGAAGCAATGTCACGCGGAACAAGGTTTCCGAATGCAGGATATCTTCTTTCCAGATAGTAGTCTCTGTCTTCCTCAGGAATCTGGGAAGCCTTGATCTCTCCCTTGCGGAGCTTCATCACGTCTTCCATTTTCTTTGGAACCCAGATGCGCCCGTCATTCCTCAGCGATTCGCTCATGAGGGTGAGCTTGCACTGCTGAGTGCCGTGAACCGGGATACAGGTAGGGTGAATCTGTGCAAAGCAAGGATTTCCGAAATAAGCTCCCTTCTTGTAGCACTGCCATGCTGCGCTTCCGTTGGAGTTCATGGCGTTGGTGGAGAGGAAGTAAACGTTTCCGTAACCGCCTGTTGCAATGACAACTGCATGTGCTCCGAATCTCTCGATTTCTCCGGTTGCTATGTTACGTGCAATGATTCCCTTCGCCTGGCCGTTGATGAGTACCAGGTCCAGCATCTCGTGCCTTGGATAGCTCTTTACGCTTCCGTTCTTGATTTCCTTGTTCAAGGATGCGTATGCACCCAGAAGGAGCTGCTGTCCGGTCTGGCCTCTGGCATAGAATGTACGGCTTACCTGAGCGCCTCCGAATGAACGGTTGGCAAGCAGTCCGCCATATTCACGGGCAAAAGGAACTCCCTGTGCAACGCAGTGGTCTATGATGAGGTTGCTCACCTCTGCAAGACGGTATACGTTGGCCTCGCGGCTGCGGAAGTCTCCTCCCTTTACCGTATCCACAAACAGACGATAGATGGAATCATTATCGTTCTGATAGTTCTTTGCTGCATTGATACCACCCTGAGCTGCAATGGAATGCGCTCTTCTTGGGGAATCGCTGATGCAGAAAATCTTTACATTGTAACCCATCTCTCCGAGAGAGGCTGCGGCGGATGCTCCGGCAAGTCCGGTTCCTACAACAATGATCTCGAGTTTTCTCTTGTTTGCAGGGCTAACAACCTTGATTTCCGCTTTACGCTTCTTCCATTTTTCCGACAGAGGACCGTCTGGAACATGGGATATAAGTTTTGTATCTGACATTTGTTTTAGATTAATTATTTACAATCTTTGAAAACATCTACAATTTTAACCACTTTTTCCGTTATTTCAAA